>JBBSAP010000003.1:0-91315 GCA_038252165.1 Bacteroidales bacterium
AGCCAGCTCTCTTTGGCAGAAAAAGATTCAATAAGAAAATGGATCAGCTACGGTGCCCTGAATGAAAATTGCGGTGAAGTTTGTGATACAATTAATCCGGTAACATTTTCAGGAACCATATGGCCGGTAATGCAAACATCATGCACCGGATGCCACAGCGGAACTTCTCCTTCCGGCAATATTTCGCTGGCATCATATAACAACGTGGCGACAGTGGCATCAAACGGATCACTTTTAAAATCGCTCAACGGTACCGGGGTTACCAGAATGCCTCCCTCCGGTTTTTTCTCTTCATGCAGGATCAGGCAGTTTGAAATCTGGATTAAGAACGGCTTTTTAAACAACTAGCAATTATTTTAATATGAAGCGATTATATTCATCCCTTACATTTTTTGCCATTATTCTGGTGCTATTGGGATCGTGTTACTACGACAATGAGGAAGCGTTATATCCTTCTCTGAATTCTGCATGCGATACAACCAATGTGACGTTCAGCGGGATCATTGCACCAATGCTTGCAAATAATTGCCTTTCATGCCACTCAAATGCAACAGCGGCCGGCGCCGGTAATGGTATCCGTCTTGAAAACCATGCAGATGTTCAGACCAGGGCAGCTGCAATAGCAGGTTCTATAAAACAAACAGGAACTTTTTCGCCCATGCCCAAGAACGGTGGCAAACTTAATGCCTGCCTTATAAAACAATTTGATCTATGGGTAAGCAAAGGCATGCTTAACAACTGACTTTAAAATTCAAAGTAAATCTTATGAGAAGGCTATCTGTTTCTATTCTTTTTTCTCTGATTTCTTTATTAATGTTTGGCCAGGAGGATCTGATGGATCTCCTGAATAAAGATTCCAAACCTGAAATCAATTATGCTACTGCGACTTTTAAGTCCACAAGAATAATGAACGGACATTCAATTGAAAGAATGCCTCCCGGGCAGCTGGATTTCAGAATTTCTCACCGGTTTGGCCGGATCAACTCGGGTGCATATGAGTTTTTTGGACTTGATCAGGCAAATATTCATTTCGGACTTGAATATGGAATCATGAAGTGGCTTATGATCGGAATAGGCAGGGGAACATATGAAAAGACATTTGATGGATTTGCCAAGTTTACATTGCTCAGACAATCGTCAGGAGATCGAATTATGCCTGTATCCGTTTCTTTATTTTCATCCGCTTCATTGAGGTCGGCCAGGTGGGCTGATCCTTCAAGAACAAATTATTTTTCATCAAGGATGTCATACGTCGGCCAGATACTTATTGCACGGAAAATTAACCAGGGATTCTCACTCCAGATTACTCCCACTTATGTGCACCGCAATCTGGTTGCAACAGAAACCGATCCTAACGATTTGTACGCGATAGGTGTGGGAGGAAGAATGAAGCTTACAAAAAGGATAAGCCTGAATGCTGAGTATTATTATCTGGCAAATCCTAAAACTTATATGAGCCTGCAGGTTTATGATCCTTTATCTGTCGGATTCGATATTGAAACAGGCGGGCATGTGTTCCAGCTAATATTTACAAATTCTCTGGCCATGATCGAAAAGGGATTCATCGGAGAAACCACTGGGAGCTGGTTAAAAGGGGATATACATTTCGGGTTTAATATATCGAGAGTATTTACGTTGAAATATTAAACTTAGAAAATAAATTGGCGTAATATTTGTATTAACAAAATTCAGGCTTTTAGAAAATTCTTCACTTACATATCAACAATATGAAACGTTTAATTCTTTCTACAATCTTTTTAAGTCTGATTGTTTCTGTCAATGCACAGAAATACATGACAAAAAACGGTTTTATCGGCTTCTATGGCCATACACCAATGGAAGACATCAAGGCTGATAACAACCAGGTTGCAAGCGTCCTTGACATTTCGACCGGGGATCTTGTGTTCCAGGTCCTCATTAAATCATTCCATTTTGAAAGAGCCCTGATGGAAGAACACTTCAATGAGAATTATATGGAGTCGGACAAATTCCCTAAAGCAACCTTTAAGGGAAAGATTACCAATCTTTCGTCGGTTAATTTTGCAAAGAACGGAACATATGATGTTACAGTTGAAGGAGAACTTACAATACGTGATGCAACAAATAAGATCAATGCTAAAGGAACTATTGAGGTAATTACGGGCGGAATAAATGCAAACTCAAAATTCCTTATCAGTCCCGAAGATTATAAGATAAACATCCCAGGTGTGGTAAGAGAAAAAATTGCTAAAAATCTTGAGGTTACTGCTACCATAAAATATTCACCTCTTTAATTTTATTGTTGACTTAAATTGTTATTAACCAGGGAGGTTAACTGAGTTAAGCCCAATATTGTTTAATTTACAACGTAATTACAATGTAATTACAATGTAATTACATATAATAACTCAATAAAACTCTTTGTGATTCAGTGTTTTAAAGAAAGGCTATGAAAACAAAATTCAAAATTCCCCTGATTGCTGTAGTAGTTATTGCACTTGCAGGTGTATCGTTCGGTCTGTACATGTACAATTTAAAACCAAAGAATCTCCAGAAAACAAAACCTGATTTCGTTGTAACACCGGCGGCTCTTTTAAAAGCTTTTGAAAGTGACGAAAATGCTGCCACTGCTAAATATGTAAACAAGATAATAGAAATCAGCGGGACTATTCAGTCAGTCAAACCCGGTGAAAACAGTGCCCTGACAATTTCTCTGAATACCGGTAGTGATATTTCATCAGTTATATGCACTCTGCAGGGAAAAGCCGGGCCGTCAAATTTCAGAGCAGGAGAACAGATCACAATCAGGGGTGAGTGCTCCGGTTATCTGATGGATGTCCTTCTTAATAATTGTTCTCTTATTGAAGTCAAGAACTGACAGAGCCATCATTTTAAATAAAGATTATATTTGCTGAGCTTTAACTCTTCAATCTAATCTATGGATCCCATCATCAGCATTCGTCACCTTAATAAATATTATGGCACAAAGAAGGTTCTCAGTGATATTTCAATCGACATAAATCCCGGACAGGTTATAGGATATATCGGACCGAACGGTGCAGGAAAAAGCACAACAGTGAAAATATTGTGCGGTCTTATTTCAGATTATACCGGCGAGGTCATTATCAGGGGTATCGATGTTAAAAAAAATCCCGTTGAAGTAAAAAGCCTTATCGGGTACATCCCGGAGATGGCTGAATTGTACGATGTCCTCACCCCGATGGAATTTCTCCGGTTCATGGGAGAATTATATAATTTACCTGCTGCGGTTGCTGCCGGGCGGGCTGAGAAGATGCTGGAAGCATTTGGCCTTGGGGGGAATAAGGACCAGCGTATGGACACATTCAGCAAGGGGATGAAACAAAAAGTGCTCATAACCTCCGGGTTGCTCCACAATCCTGATATACTGATTCTTGATGAACCACTAAGCGGACTTGATGCCAATAGCGTAATTATTGTTAAAGATCTTCTTGACAAGATGGCCTCAAGAGGCAAGACAATATTTTACTGCAGCCATATGATGGATATTGTTGAAAAGGTAAGCGATCGGATCATACTTATAGATGAAGGAAGAGTGGTTGCCGACGGTACATTTGAAGAACTTAAAATGAAGGATGGAGACAACACTCTTGAACAGATTTTTGCCCATCTGACTGCTGATGAATCGTTGGCAGAAGCAAGTAACAAACTGATCAATTCATTCGGGGATCAACCCGGCAATTGACTAACAATTACAGACAAATTATTATGACTGTCTTTGATAAGATATTCCTATGGCTATTTATGCTGGGGTCACCTCTTTACAGGAAGATCAATGTAAATATCAGCCATCTGAAGGCAATATTGACTGTCAAGCTGACTATTGATAACCGGAGGCCGTCCACCTTATATCAGATGAGAAGTAAACAAGAGAAAAAAGAGTTAAATAATTCAACTCTCAGTACGATGCTTAGTTCACTTGTTATCGGCGCTCTTCTTTTAATCAGCTTTGGCATCGGTGCTGACCTGACAACCAGGTTGACTTTTTTCTTTTCAATGTTTGTTTTTCTGCTTGCCGCAACATTAATATCCGATTTTACATCAGTGCTTATCGACGTAAAGGATAACTTTATAATTCTGCCGAAGCCGGTAAACGATCCTACGTTTGTATTATACAGGCTTTTGCACATTGCTATTCATATAAGTAAATTATTACTGCCGATGCTTTCACCGGCAATTGTATTTTTTTTGTTTAAAGGGCAAATCATAGTTGTTGTTCCTTTTATTTTTATGTCATTCATGGCAACCCTTCTTGTTATTTTTCTTGTTAATGCGGTCTATATTCTTATCCTTAAGATTACAACCCCCGGGAAATTCCAGACAATTATAAGCTACATACAAATTGGTTTTGCCATTTTAATCTATGCTGCCTATCAGCTTATCCCCCGCCTGATCGATGAATCGGTAACAAAGAATCTGCAGATTTCACAGGTGAAATACATCCGCCTTTTCCCTCCGTTCTGGTTTGCTGAGACATGTGAGAGCTTTACCACTTTTAGCTTTGGAAATATGCAGTTTATCAGCCTTATATTATCAATTGTTTTCCCGCTGCTATGTATGATAGTTGCAGTGAAATGTTTAGCGCCTTCATTCACACAAAAGCTTTCAATGATAAACAGCAGTGTTGCTGAAATTAAAAATACTGATGTGGAAACAGGCAAATCACATAAAGTGAAATCATTATGGATTGAATATCTGACCCGCAAATTCACAACAAGGGGAGGTGAATCCACCGGATTCCTTTTTACATGGAAAATGATGGGCCGTAGCCGCGATTTTAAAATCAAGGTGTACCCTTTCTTTGGATATGTCTTTGTAATTTTTATCCTTTTCATTCTAAATAACAAATCGGCGGTTTTTTCCGATATCAAAGAAATGTCAGCTAAAGGAAGGACCTTTTTTATAATGCTGATATATTTCAGCAGCTTAATATCGATTTCCGCACTGGGACAAATACCATTTTCCGAAAAATTCAGAGCTTCCTGGATCTTCCATGTCACTCCTCTAAGGATGCCGGGACCTTTAATGACCGGTGCTTTAAAATCAGTTATTGTTTGCTTTGTTCTCCCGTTTTTCCTGGTATTTGCCCTGATTGGAACACCCATCATCGGACTTAAAGTTATTCCTCACCTTCTCCTTGGCTGCATTAATGCCGTTGCTATCTGTTCGTTACTGGCATATTTCAATCTCAGGAAGCTCCCTTTTTCTAACCCTCCGACGGCTCCAGGCAGTGGTCTGACTTTTACAAAAACAATGTTAGCACTTATTTTGCCATTTCTTTTTGGGTATATTCACTGGTCTTTTTTTGAGAGATTACCGGCTTTGATAATTTTTAGCCTGATCGCGATTGTAATAATCCGGGTATCCTTTTCATTGATCGGTAAAACACAATGGATTAAAATATCAGCTTCCCCCAATCAAAGCAATTAACTATGAAAAGAATTTGTTCTGCCATTGTTCTTTTAATGTTTGGATTAATCTGCTTTCCTCAGAAAAATCAGAATAATACGGCCCATGTTAAAATGCCCTGTCATTCCTCCTTCAGATAAGAAGATCGAGGATAAGGGCGGGTATGTGAAGTTGCCGGATGCCCGGTACAATTGCTGAACGGGCTCATATCACCTGGACCCGGGGAGAACAGGGAGGTACCGGTATTTATTTCATTTGAAAAAGGATCATCACGTAAAGCAAAAATCACCCTGATCCCCTGGAGGCTGCCAGCCGGCAGACTGGGGTGCATTAAAAAGGCTATCTTTAGATCTTATTTATAATCATCCATGGACAAGACAATCAAAATACTGGTTTTAAACAATGAGATTGAAGCAAATCTCCTCGACGGGCTTTTAAAGGAAAGGAATATTCCTCATATAATAAGATCATATCACGATTCGGCATATGACGGGTTATGGCAATTTCATACCGGGTGGGGCCAGCTGGATGCACCGGAACAATTCAAGGATGAAATACTGAAAATTTATAATGAAATGACATGGGAACAAGAACCTTTGGATTAATTCTTACAGCCTTCTTTCTTCAGGGCTTTAAGAAAAACAAAAGTTAGCTTTCAGGCTCTGAGGTTTTCGCCTGTGTATTTTTCCTGCGTGAAAAGATCCCTTTTTCCAGGCCTTTTATAAAGAACAGATTCACCACACCTACAACTATCATCCCTATCAGCAATAGTGTATATGAGACTTTCCATTTTTCTTCCCCGCCGGTCATCATAGTCCATTCCGACATTCCCCCGATACTGGCAAGCAGAGTCAGTGGCATGAATACAGTTGTGATCAGTGTTAATCTTTTAACAGATGCGTTGGTTTCATTCGACATCCGTGTCATTTTATTATTAAGCAGGGATGTGTACAGCTCCATTAAGCTGGTTTCAATTTCACGATATGTTTCGGTAAGTTCAAAAAACTTGGCCAGGTGGTCATAAATATCCCGGAAAGCTACTATTGCCTTTTCCGGGATGAAAGGACAATCGAGCCTGTTTATTTTGACAAGGATCTCCCGTTCATGGTACAGACTTTTTCTTAACATCACCAGATTCCTTCTTAAATGAAGAAGCTTCACCGGCTGAAATTCTGAAACGTGATCAATCAGAAAATCCTCAGCCTCATCAAGCTCATCTTCCATTGTGTCGAATGAAGCATATTTCTGATCGACAAGAAAGTCAAGCACTTTGTGCATCAGCATGGCAGGGCTGGTTTTTGCATTTGTGGTATCCTGCTCAACCAGCTCTTCGATATTCTTTAATGGCCTTCTGTCGCCGGAATTGTGTCCGCTAACCGTTATCAGAAAATTCTTGCCAATGAAAAAATTCACTTCGTCGGTGTAAAGATTCTGGTTGTTATAACAAAATGCGTTAAAAAGTAAAAATGTGTTGTTCTGAAAATGCTCAATTTTCGGAACCTGTTTTTCATCAAAGCAGTCTTCCACCGATAACGGATGTATTCCGATCAGGTCGACAAGAACATTCAGATCACTCTTCTCCGGTTTATAATAATTAAGCCATATGAATCCACCTTCTCTTAAAGCAGTAACTGCTTCAGCCAGTGATTCAACTCCATAAAAAAAGCCTGAAGAGGAAAAATGATAAAATTTTGATTCTGCCATGATCTTATTCTTTTATTTATGACAGTTGAACATGTGAATTAACCCGATAAAAACAAAATCCAATTTACGATAAAAAAAGAATAAACCGGAAATATCTTTTTATTTCATTTTCAAATTGTATTTAGCACCCGTCTGAGAGGTTGGAGAGTATTCCTTTTTTATTAAATTTACCCATTAATGCCACAATTATATCATGCCTGCGCAATCAAGCAATAAAGCCTTGTTCATCCTTAATCCCCATGCAGGCGTCCCTCCTGTTAAATTTATAATTTCAAAAGAGCTTAAACGGCGAAGGGATGAGCTCTCTTATTTCAAGTCATTGAGCATTGATGAATCAGGGACCATGATAAGGCAGAATTTTGATAAATATGATGTATTTATAGCTGCCGGTGGCGACGGAACTGTCCATACGGTTGCAGATCATCTGGTCGGAACCGGGAAACTTCTGGGGGTACTGCCGATAGGATCGGGAAACGGCTTTGCAAAAGAGCTGGGATTCAGACCGAATATCCGTTCACTTTTGAAGGATATTGAGAAAAACGAATGTTTTGACGTCGATGTAATCAATATTAACGATGGACTATGCCTGAATATGGCAGGAGTCGGACTCGACAGTTTTGTAGCGCACTCTTTCGACAAGCTTAAGGCGAGGGGATTCTGGTCCTACGTCTGGGTTACAATGCTTAACTTTATCAGGCTCCGGCCATTTCATGCCGAAATTAAAATACCCGGAGAAAAAACTATTTCTGAAGATTTTTTTGTGCTTACAGCAGCCAATACACGGCAATTCGGAAACAATGCATTCATAGCGCCCGATGCAGTCCCAAACGACGGGATGCTGGACATCATAATGATAAAACCATTCCCTAAGATTCTTTTCCCGATATTCATATATCGTCTTTTTGCAAAAAGGATGAACAGGTCAAGATATTTTTCTCATCGGAAAACCGGAAAAACGGTAACCATCAGCACGGATGAAACAAGGTTTCATATTGATGGTGAGCCAGTTACAATTCGCGGGGATGTGAAGATCGAGATACGTAGGAATGCACTGAAGGTGCTGAAAACCAGGTACAATAAATTCAACTAGCACCCCTTTCTAATTTCCCCCATGGGGGGAAAAAGATATAAAAACGGATCTTATTCAATATTAAAAATACACGGACAATGAAAAAGTATTTATTCTTAATATCCCTTATTGCTCTTACATTTCAGATCCAGGCTCAGACAACTGAAGAATTAAGTTCGCGCCACGTTTTACTTCCCAACGGATGGCAGCTGACCCCTGTTGGAAAGATAGTGCCGCTGGGGGATTTGCCCCTTAATATTGCAGTTTCGCCCGACAAGAAACTGGCTGCCGTTACAAACAACGGCCAGAGCACCCAGACGATTCAGCTTATTGATATTAAAAAAGGAATTGTAACTGATTCAGTAATAATAGGGAAATCATGGTTTGGCCTTACTTTTTCAGATGACGGAAAATATCTTTATGCTTCGGGAGGAAATGATAATTTCATCATTAAATATGCTATCCGGAAAAAGGAACTGATTAACTCCGACACTATAAGGCTGGGAAAACCATGGCCCGAAAAGATATCCGTTGCAGGAATTGCCCTCGATGACAGGAAGGAAATGCTGTATGTTGTCACAAAAGAGAATAATTCTCTCTATGCAATTGATCTTATAACTAAAAGCATTGTTTCACAGACTCAGCTTGGAGGTGAGGGATATACATGCATATTGTCTCCCGATAAAAAGACTCTTTATGCCTCCTGCTGGGGTTGTGATAAAGTTGTCGTATTTGACACTTATCAGCAAAGAATAACAGGGACAATAGCAGTCGGGGATAATCCGAACGACATGTGTATTACTTCCAGCGGTCTCTATTTGTTTGTAGCCAATGCCAACGACAACAATGTTTCAGTAATTGATACGAAGCAGAGGAAAGTAATTGAGACCCTCAATACTGCACTTTATCCCGATGCACCAAGCGGTTCAACCCCTAACAGTGTCTCACTGAGCAGCGATGAAAAAACGCTCTATATAGCAAATGCCGATAATAACTGCCTTGCAGTGTTCGACGTTTCCATCGTGGGAAAAAGCAAAGGAAAAGGCTTTATACCAACAGGATGGTATCCGACAAGCGTCAGGGTTGCAAAGAACAGGATACTGGTCAGCAATGGGAAGGGAATGACATCACTTGCCAATCCCTATGGTCCTAATCCCAACAGGAGAGGTGAAGAGGTGGTTTACCAGGAAGGGGACCGGGAACATAAGATAAAAGTTCAGTATATCGGAGGTCTGTTCCAGGGAACCATGAGTATTATTGACATTCCTGATGAGGTTAAACTGGGGCTCTGGTCAAAAGCTGTTTACAGCAATACTCCATACACCAAGGAAAAAGAGCTTAAATCGGAAAGCATTGCAGGAAATCCAATCCCGCAGAAAGTAGGGGATCCCTCTCCCATCAAATATGTATTTTACGTTATTAAAGAGAACCGCACTTACGATCAGGTATTTGGTGACATGCCGGAAGGGAACGGAGATCCGGGGCTTGTTCTTTTCGGTGAAAATATTACTCCGAATCATCATGCTATTGCGCGGGAATTTGTGCTTCTTGACAATTTTTATGTAAATGGCGAGGTGAGTGCCGATGGACATAACTGGACAATGGGTGCTTACGCAACAGATTATCTTGAAAAGGAGTGGCCTACAAGTTATGGTGACAGGGGCGGAACATATCCTGCAGAAGGAGCCAGAGAAATTGCAAACAACAAGCTTTTTTTCTGGGATCTGTGCAAGAGGAATGGTGTGACATACAGGACTTATGGAGAATTCGTTGATAACGACGGACCTACTCTCGCAGTGCTAAAAGATAATTATTGCAGGTATTTTACTCCCTGGGTCCAGTCAGTCCGTGATACAGTCAGATTCGGTCAATGGAAACGTGATTTTGATTCCCTTCGTCTTGTCAATTCCATACCGCGATTCAACAGTCTAAGATTTATCAATGACCACACCGAAGGCCTGAGTCTCAACAAACCAACCCCGTTTGCACATATGGCCGATAATGATCTTGCTCTTGGAATGTTCATTGACTACCTGAGTCATAGTCCTATATGGAAAGAGAGCCTGGTTCTGGTGGTTGAAGACGATGCGCAGAACGGTCCTGATCATGTGGATGCCCACCGTAGTGTGGCCCTGATTGCAGGAGGTTTTGTTAAACAGGGTTTTGTCGATCATACCCCGTATACCACAACATCGCTTATCCGCACCATGGAACTGATCCTCGGTCTGCCACCCATGACCCAGCACGATGCAGCGGCAAATTCATTATGGAGATGTTTTAATAATTCGCCCGATCATCAACCCTATATTGCCAGACCCATCAACGTAAATCTTAATGATAAGAATAAGGCTGAAAATAAATGGCAGGCTCTGAGCGAAACCTTCGATTTCAGTGTTGAGGACAGGGTTAATGATTTCGATTTCAATGAAGTGATCTGGAGAGCCGTAAAGGGACTCGATTCACCATGCCCTCCATCGGTCAGGGCAGCATTTCTGACGACAGGAACTGATGAGGATTAAACCCCCTTTTAATTTCCCCCAGAGGGGAAAAAATTTCGCTGGATAAATGTGAAACGCTAAAAAGGGTGCAAGCATTTTCTTAGTGCTGGCGCGGATTTGTAATCCGTGCCAAAAAACATCATTTTATTTTTTCTTTGTGTATGGCAGAGAAAAGTTGACAGGTACCATGTACCATACGTTAACGGCTTTCCCTTCCTGCATCCCCGGCTTGAATCCTGATAACAGTTTGACCAATCTTACTGCTTCGGCATCAAGCAACGGATGGACTCCCTTAAGAATTGAGATCCCTTCTGTATTGCCTTCGGTGTTGACAATGAATCTTACTATAACCTTGCCCTGAATTGTATCGGCTTTTGCAGCTTCGGGATATTTTGTATTCTCTGCAAGGAAATTAAGCAGTGCGGCTTCGCCACCGGGATACATTGGCATCTCCTCAACCACAACAAAGGGTGGCTCTTTTATTATCTGGTCAGGCAATTTGAATCCAATATTCACACTTGAAGCAAATGGATCCTCAACAGCCGGATTTTTTGGACGATCCCATTTTGGTGAAGTCCTGATAACCCTTATTACCTCTTCGCTCAAAACAGGATCACTATCAGATGCTGACTTTATATTACTTAGAGTTCCGTCCGGCTCAACAGTGAAGTTAATCTGAACCCATCCTTCAAGATTTTTTGCCCTGGCGTCTGCAGGATATTTAATCTGTTTCGCGACCCAATCATTAAAACTTCCAAACTTTTGGTTCTGAAAAGTCGGATAATCATCAGGTCCAAGTCGCGGAAGAGGCGATTTTATCCCCATTGAGAGAGCCTTAGACCTTGTTGTTATTTCATAAACGCCACTGGCTCCTTTTTCTCCATATTTTTCCGTTGCTTCCTTTCCCTGCAATAATTTAACTGGTCCCAGATCATATCCCAGATCCTTAAATGCGTCTCTGTAACTTTTTTCGGAAATCACGCCGTCAATTACGACAATCGGATTTGGCCTTTGAACTGCCACAGGCGCTTTGTAACCGTCCTTTCCGGTTTCAGCAGCGAACGCATTTCCTGCAGTTCCTTTGACTACTTTTTGATTTGTAGTTATTTCAATTACACCATTCTTGCCTTTATCACCATATTTGTCGGTGGCCGCCTGATCTTTCAAAACAGTCACATTAAGAATTGCGTTCGGATCCACTTTCCCAGTCCCATCCTTACTGATCACCCCGTCAACAACGACAAGTGGACTCGCTTTTGATCCGTCGGATGTACTGATAACTATTTCTTTCCCTCCATCAGGATCTTTTACAAGCCTTACGTAAAGAGCCGGGTTTGAAGCCAGCAATGGCGGCATTGTATATGTTTTGTATCCCTTGCAGGAAAATATGAGAGCAGAACCGTCGGGGATCTTACTTACCGCAAACTTGCCGTTAGCGTCAGTTATGGCACCTGCAAGGGACTTTGCAACAACTATTGAGACCCCCTGAAGAGGTTTCCCTTCTTCATTTACAACAATCCCTTTTACCTCTTTCTGGATTGCCACGGAGGTCAGGGAAGGATTCATCTCCGGTCCGGAAGGAGTTCCATAATGATATTCCGGACTGGCAAATGCGTAAAATACTAATGCAAATACCGGCAATACAATAAGCAGCCTCAGCTTCCGGTAAGGTGAGGTAATTATTTTTTTCATCATGTCGAATCGTTTTTTGTCAAGTGAATAATTAAAGGTATTCGAAAGGATGAAAACCTTCGAACCGAAAAGCTGGTTTACAAGAACTGCTTTATATATAGCCGGATCGGGCGTTTGCTTAATCGCTGCTTCATCGGCTATATATTCATGATTTTGCCTTATAAATCCGCCGTAGATCCATGCAAACGGATTGATCCACTGAATCATCCGGAGCAATTCAACTAGCATAAGATCAGCCCAGTGCTTCTGGTTTACATGCACGAGCTCGTGGCTCATAATAATATCCAGCTCCTTCTCGTCGACTGAAGGATTTATGAAAACATAATTAAAAAATGAAAATGAGCCGGAGAATCCGGAAGCCCTTATCACTTTCACATGTTCAGAATTTCTGGTTTTCGTCCTGTTGATTGTCCTTGCAAGTTTCATTATCTGCCTGATCGCATTTAAGGCAAAAAGCAAAATTCCTGCCAAATAAACCAGCAGCAACAAAGACCTGAAATCAAACTGTTTTTCATCCTGAGCAGACTGAGCAGGGAAACCAATTCCGGTAACAGCTGGAATTAAGCCTGAAACATTTCCTTCAGATGCAGGGATTTCAACCTGGTAATGGAAAGTAAAGAGCGGGAAGATGAACGAAATAAGGATACCAGCAACCAGGTAAAATCTTTTCAGGCGGAAGAATCGTTCCTTTTGCAGAAAAAGGAAATACACAATTGCAAAACCGGTGAGCCAGATCACTGACTTCAACAGGTAAAAAGCAAATGCTTCCATTATTTTCTTTTTTTGTTCTTTTTCAGCTCCTTTTTTGTATCCTTAAGCAGTTCTTCAAGTTCACTTATCGACATGTCCTTTTCCTTTGCAAAAAAGGAAGCAAGCGCAGGAAATGAGTTGTTGAAATAGCCATCCAGGAGTCTGAAAAGCTGGCTTTTCGAATATTCTTCCTTTGAGACAAGCGGATAATAAAGGTGAGTGTTCCCGTAGGCCTTATGACCCACGAACCCTTTTCTTTCAAGTACTCTCACTACAGTTGAGACTGTGTTTCTTGCAGGTTTCGGATCGCTGAATTTTAAGCGGATATCCTTTACGATACCATTCTTCATGTCCCATAATAGCTGCATGATCTGTTCTTCGGCTTTTGTCAGGTGCATGGCAATTTTGATTTTTAGTTAAAGATTTGCGGTGTGAGGCTTGCGGCGCGTGGTGTGCGGATTAATATATTTTTTGCCGCGTACCACATACATCAAGCTGCATACCGATTTTCATTTCCTGTAAATATACAACTATTTTGCTAGTCATGCAACTTTTTTTTGCACTCCTGTCATTATGAGATTCCTCATCTCACCAAACCTTCTTATTCTCAGGTCTGGTTCCATTCGGAATGACAAATGTAGTTTGGTAAGTGATAGGAGGGAAGATACGGAGATTCGCAGTAAAAAAGCAGAAACATGAATTGAATGCTCCCTGCGAATCTCCGTATCTTCCCTCCCCAGTCTATACAAAGCGACATTGTCAGCCCGAATGAAATGAGGGATCTCCTGATCCCAAGACAGATGCTATTGTAATTCCTTTAAAAAGGGAATTGCTCTTATTCATTTATAAACCAATTATATAAGCATTATTGTCATTAGTAGCGAAGCGAAGAACCGAGTCCCGCTAGCGGGACGAGCTCACCGAAGGTAATCTCCTTCATTTTAACCGGACACTGGTTTTTCATTATTAAGAATTTTAACCGGATCGTTTTATATTGACTTTTTTTTTAAGAGTCGCATGCAAATATTTTGCTAATTTGCATGGAATTAAAATTATAACTTATTAAGCTATGAAAAAGTTTAAAAATCTGTCGCTGGCAGTAATTTCAGTAATGATCCTTTCAACCCCTTCTTTTGGCCAGAAGGTTAACACCCTGACCCCGATTGAAAAAAAGGCAGGCTGGGTTCTTATGTTCAATGGAAAGGATTTTGCCGGCTGGAGGCAATGCAACGGAACCGAAATGCCAAAAAACTGGGTAATCGAAGAAAATGCCATGAAGGTTTTCACTGCTTCCGACAAGAAACCCGGACAGGGTTCAGACGGCGATATAATCTACTCTGTAAAGAAATTCAGGAATTTTGAGCTCTCCGTCGATTGGAAAACAAGTAAGATGGGTAACTCGGGAATTTTTTACAATGTGAGGGAAGTCCCCGGAAAGGCAATTTATTACGCAGCTCCTGAAGTTCAGATTCTTGATAATGTGGATGCCTCCGACAATAAGCTTGCAAACCATCTTGCCGGTTCACTTTACGACATGCTGGCCGCCGATCCTAAAACCGTTAAACCTGCCGGTGAATGGAACACTATTGTAATATCAGTAAAAGACGGTAAAGTCACCCATACTCAGAACGGTGTAAAGGTTGTTGAATATACCCTGTGGACACCAGAATGGGATGCCATGGTGGCAAACAGTAAGTTTAAAACCTTTCCCGGCTTCACAGAAGGCATTGCAAAAGAAGGCTATATCGGACTTCAGGACCATGGGTATGATATATGGTTCAGGAATATCAAAATCCGCGAATTTTAATTCATGAAAAGAATCCGGCTTCTTTCTGTTTTTCTTTCATTTTTGCTTATAATTTGTGCCTGCAACAATCCGAAAACAGGCAAAATCCATTCTTCGCATGAGGAGCTGATGAAGAGCAGTTCCAGGACAGAAAAGAACGGATGGATTTCAGTTCATCTTGAAGGGGCTCCCGGAGTAATAGGCTATCAGCATGGGTATCTGCTTGCTGATGAGATAGTCGACCTTCGAGGTGCCATGTCGATGCTGAATGAGAAAACCACAGGCCGGGACTGGAATTTTTTCCGGGATGAATCAATCCTGATGTTCTGGGATAACATACCGGAAGAGTATCAGAATGAGATCGACGGAATAGTTTCCGGGGTAAATGCAAGGAAAGGTGACGGAACTGTCGACAGGAAAGACCTTATTGCAATGAATTCTATCCTTGAAATGTCGTGGTATTATGTTCCATGGCTCGATTCACAGGACAATCCGGATCCTCCTGATCCGACTCCTCCCGGTCATTGCAGTGCAATTGCAGCAACCGGATCCTGGACAACTGACGGAAAGATTGTAATGGCGCATAACAACTGGGTGGAATATGTGATCGGCCAGCGCTGGAACATCATGCTCAATATTGTCCCCGAAAACGGATACAGGATAATAATGGATGCCCTGCCCGGATTCATTCACAGTGGCGATGATTTTAACATTAACAGTGCAGGGCTTATTGTTACCGAAACGACAATTACACAGTATAAAGGCTTTGATCCGGAAGGCGTTGCAGAATTTGTTCGTGCCCGTGAAGCCATCCAGTATTCTTCAACAATCGATGAATGGGTTGCAGTAATGAAAGAAAGAAGTAACGGAGGTTACTCAAACGACTGGCTCATCGGCGATAATAAAACAGGTGAGATTGCACGTTTTGAGTTTGGTCTGGAAAACCAGTTCCTCGAGAGAACAAAAGACGGATACTTTGTGGGAGCCAACTTCCCGGTTCACAATAAGCTGATAAAAGAAGAGACAACCTATGATTCGACAATATTGAGCACCTCTCCGAATGCCCGCAGGCTAAGATGGCATGAAATAATAAAAAAGAACAAGGGATTGATCGATATCAGATCCGCAATGAAGTTCATGGGGGACCATTATGATACCTGGAGAAAAACTGAAAAGGCCAGCGCCCTTACTCTCTGTGGACATCTGGATGAAGATGAGCTTGGATCTCCTGATATGGGCTGGGCATCGTTTAATCCGGCTGGCACTGTGCAGGCAAAAGCAACTGATGGTAAACTGGCATCAAAGATGAAACTCTGGGCTATCATCGGGCATCCGTGCGGAGAGCCATTCCTGGCAAAAGAATTCCTTACCGCCCACCCTGAATACATATTTCAGAAAGACTTTTTGAGAGATATGCCGGGGCAGATCTGGACCCTGTTTGGTGAATAAAGCTCCCTCCGGGGGATTGGGGGTAAATCTCCTTGTGAATAAAAAATTGATAATATAAATCATTTATTAATCCCCGATTGGATTAAAATCTCTACTTTAGGCACCCGGCTTCATGGGGAAACTGACATAATTTCAGGAAATGTAACAAAACGGCTGATTTTCCGTTTCATTATTGTCAGTGCTAATTATGTCAAATATCAGTATTATATGAGAAGATTATTACTCCTGGTATCACTTTCGATAGTAACCTATGTATTGCCGTCACAGGTAATTATTAAAAATGAGGGACTTAACGTAAATAATACAGTAACCGGAACCTGGGAGGGAGTCAACATCCCCAGGGCCGTCAGAGCTTCACTTACCTTCATTAATAATTCAGTAACCTCCATAAATTCTGCAGGTTATCTGCTTCAGGCCGGAGATGAAGGTCCCCTGGCAACAAATAACAACCTCGACGGAGCAGTAATAACCGGAAACCGACTTACCTGGAACGGAACTGATGCCGCATCAATAACCCATGGCATGTTCATTGGATACAACATCAATTACACTGTTAAGTACAATTATCTTGACAAGACTCCATACGGTATACTTTTCAAATCGGGAACTGATGCCGGATCTAATATGACATATTCCCCGGGGTACGGTGCTTCCCATAATATTGTTAAAAATTCAAAACTCTCCCTTAGGATGAAAGGGATAAACGGAGTTCAGGTATATAATAACACTTTCTACTCGAACCAGAACTCGGGTTCCTTAATACTCATCGATGCCAACCATGACAGGATAAACCCTGCACCATCGGCAGGAGCAAAAATTAAGAACAACATCTTTTATACTGTCTATCAGATACCTAATATTTCAATTGAGAGCGGTTGTCTGACAAGTTTTGAAAGCGACTATAATGTTTTTTATTGTGAGTCAGGTTCACCGGTATTTAATGTTGGCGGATCATCCAAAACATTTTCACAGTGGCAGGCTTTGGGTTATGACCTGCATTCAGTTGTAATAAATCCCAATTTCATTAACACAACCAGTTTTGTGCCGGCAGCAAGAATGGATTATGGAACAGATCTCGGTACAACATGGCTGACCGGATTATCGACAACTGCAGTCTGGAGTCCGGGAACGCCTCCTGCAACAACTGACCAGAACGGGAAATGGCAGGCCGGCGCGGTGATTTATCAGCAGGTTGCAGCACCACCTCCTGTTGTTACTCCGCCTCCTGTTGTCACACCGCCGCCCGTGGTTACTCCACCTCCTGTTGTCACACCACCTCCTGTTGTCACACCACCGCCCGTGGTTACTCCGCCTCCTGTTGTTACTCCGCCTCCTGTTGTTACTCCGCCTCCTGTTGTCACACCGCCGCCCGTGGTTACTCCACCACCCGTAGTAAATACTCCACCTGTTGTAATCATAAATTTCCCATCGGAGAATTTATCCGGATTTGTCGGAGAACTGGATGCAACCGGAAGCTACGATGCGAACAATGATAATCTTACATATTCATGGGTGACACCTTCGAATATTTCAGTCTCCTCGGCGAGTGGCTCAAAGATCAGGTTTCTCAGTCCTGTTGTCAGTACTACGCAGAATATTGAATTTACCCTGAAGGTAAGTGACGGAAAGACAACCCAGTCAAAGACAATTCCCATTACAATTATTCCCTATAAAACTGAGCTTGAATACTCTGATGTGATAAGTATTGAAGCCAGCGGCTTTCAGCCACCCTATTACCCATATAACATCCTCGACGGCAATATTGGAACCATGTGGTCGGCCAATGGAGACGAGCAGTGGCTCATAATGGAACTGAAAGAATTATTCAGTATTCAGCATGTCAAGATTGCTTTTAAGCCCGGACAGAAAACAGAATCCTATTTTGATGTTTATGGATCGGAAGACAAGGAAGCCTGGGAACCAATACTTACTAAATCAGCATCATGCGGCTTTTCGGGAGATCTTCAGGTATTTGATTTCCCTGCATCAAAGTCGCTTGTGGAATACAAGTATATAAAACTTGTCGGACATTCAAACTCCGCCGACAGCTGGAATCATATTTCCGAGTTTAAAGTCTTCGGCTACAGGCACCGGAACCCGGGAAGATATGAAGAACAGCCCGTAAAGATGTATCCGAATCCGGCATATGAGTCAGTCAATATCAGGATTGATGATCCGACTCTCAGATTTAATTTTATCAGGATTGTTACGCTGGCCGGGAAGGTTGTTTTTGAGGATAAAATAGAACCGGAAATTAATGACTTTCAGATTCCCATTACCTTCAGGCAGGGGATCTATATTGTACAAATGGGATCGGGCGATCTCACGATGTTTACTCAAAAGCTTGTGGTAAATATATAATTATCTATTTTTTAACAAATATCCCCGGCATCACATTATCGGGGTTTTTAGTACCGTGATTTTATTTTACCGGCAAAAAGCATTAAATTCACCGCTCAGTCTGAAAAGGGAAATGATAACTTTATGAAAATCAAGCTTTGTTTTATCCTGATAGTCTTTATACAATCTGCCATTTTTACATCGTGCAAGAATGAGGGTTCTTCTGAAGATCCGAAGTTTCTATTCAGCCTGAATGATATACCTGCTCCGGAAGATGATCCGGATGGGTCAATAAGTGTATCTGTTTATCTTTCTGCAGAAAGCAATAAGCCCGTTAGTGTTGATTATGTAACCGCTGACAGTACTGCTTTTGCCGGGAAGGATTATGTTGCAATAACATCCGGAAGTCTGACCTTTCAGCCGGGTGAACTGGTAAAAGAGATAAGTTTCAATGTACTGCCGGATACAGCTGTAAAAAAGGATGTTTATTTCACGATTAAATTCAGCAATCCGGTAAATGGAACTCTTTCAAAGCCTGGTATTACAGTCAGAATAATTAATGTGGATTTTGCAAATCTGGCCTGGACTGAAGAGTTTACAACAATTGCACTTAACACAACAATATGGAATTATGAACAAGGTGCAGGCGGGTGGGGCAACAATGAACTTCAGACTTATACCAATTTATCAGATAATGTGCATCTTGATTCGGGATATTTGCATATTACGGCTCTTAATACAACGGGAACAAAATACACTTCCGGAAGAATAAATACCCTTGGGAAAAAGCAGTTTACTTATGGAAGGATTGATATCCGTGCGAAACTTCCGGAAGGCAAGGGGATATGGCCTGCATTATGGATGCTTGGGACCATATTTCCGACAGTTGGCTGGCCGGCATGCGGAGAGATAGATATGATGGAACTGCTCGGTCACGAACCTTCAGTAGCTCATGGTGCCGTTCATTGGAATTCAAACGGTCATAAGAGTAGAACCAATTCATTTACCCTTTCCAATGATAAGTTCAGCTCAGGATTTCATATTTTCAGCTTTACCTGGACTCCAAACAAGCTGATCTGGACTGTGGACAAACAACAGTTTTTTTATCTGACCCGTGCAGAAATGCCTGATTTCCCCTTTGATCTGCCACAATTCCTTATTTGCAACGTTGCCGTAGGAGGCAACTGGCCGGGATCGCCTGACGGAACTACAGTTTTCCCTCAGCACATGATAGTGGATTATATCAGAATCTATCAATAGGTTTTAAAAATCCATCTTCGCTCAGCTCACGATTTCCTTCGGCAAAACAGATATTTCATTTAATATGTCAAATGCAATGTTATGTTTTACAGGAATGGTACATAATTTGCATTAACCTATAAGAACTAAAATCAGAGGTTATGAAAACAATTAATTTTAAAATGCTGAACCTCTTCTGGATAATGGGATTATTCTGTATTTCTCTCAATGTCAATTCTCAGGAACACAAGTTAACCCGTCAGGAGCTAAAAGAGGTAAAAAAGGCTCAGCTGGAAGCTAACTTCCGGGCCCTGGATTCTCTTCTGAATGCAAAGAGTTTTGTGCTCGAAGCAAATTTCCTTCAGAATCAGTACGGCGACAGGATAATTGTCACCCCGACGCTGAATTTTATCAAGTTAAATGCGGATAATGGTATCCTCCAGACCGGATCAAACTGGAGTATGGGATCAAATTTTGTCGGCGGAGTAACAGCTGAAGGCGCAATAGGCAAATATGAGGTGTTTAAAGACCCGAAGAGGATGAACTTTACACTGCAATTCAGCCTGCTTACAAACATCGGACACTATGATGTTCTCATGACCGTCATGGCGGATGCTTCTGCAAGAGCTACCATAACAGGGCTGGGGCCCGGAAAGCTCACCTGGGAAGGTCACCTGGAGACAATTGAGAACTCGAGGGTTTTCAAAGGGCAGAATACAATCTAAGAGAAGAGGCTGTCTTAAAAGCCTCTTTTAAAGTGATTACCACTAATCCGATAGCTATCGGGACCCTCAAGCCTTGCTTCGCCGTAGCGATTTCGCGAAGGCGAAGTGGGACTTATTTATGGAGCCAGACTTGCGGTGTGGGGCGTGACAGATTCGAACTGTCGACCTCTTGCCTGTCAAGCAAGCGTTCTGAACCAACTGAACTAACGTCCCTTAATTACCTCAAAAATAATATTTAATTTCAATTTATTGTTATCCGTTTTCCCCTTCGTGAAAGCTAACGGTTATGAAAAATCAAATCCGGATATATATGCCGGAGCATCATAGAAAAGTTCCTTTTCCTTTTCAGTAAAATTCAGGAACCGGGTATAAACCAATCCGGGTTTTGCATTGAGCATACGATTAAGCGCACCCATTTTTACACCCGATCTGAGTTTGTCAAAAAGTTCGCTGCGGTCGTCAAGCCAGGTGAGACCAGTATAATAACCCTCTATGGCACAAACTGATTCAAAAAGAGTTGCAAGCTTATCTTCCATTCCTTTCCTGCAATATATCGCGTCAAAAACAAGATGGCGGAACTCTTCCGGATGGAAAAGTCGTTTAAAATAGGGCGCTTTTGGCAGTACCTTCATGTATATCCATCCCCATATCCCCGGCATATCATAGATCTTGTAAACTGATGGTATTGCACTAACCCCGGCAATGATTTCTCCTCCTTCCTTCAAAACATAATATTTATCACCGTAGAACGCATTGTCGGGAATGAACAGGGAGTAATCTTTATAGAACCCGAGAAGGAGAGAGCTCATCTTTCCCTTTTCCTCTTCTGAAGTGATTTTAGTGACTCTGCTGTCGGGCCTGGGAGAAAACCTGCTGAAAGCAACAGTAAGAAAGGACCTTATATATTCATACCCTGCCTGATTGACAAGGTTTTTTGACCTTTCATTCATGCTCTCCACAAATGCATACATAATATGCTTATCGCTTTCATTAACCTGTTTGAACCCGAGAAGATGAGGCTTACTGAAGATCTCAAGCGTCTTCTGTTTGAAAGTATCCTCTTTTTCAGGTCTGATGGTCTCCCTGCTTTTCTTTTTCCAGGAAATATCCGACTGGTAAACCGTATCAAAAGTCAGGTATCTTATGTATGATGACGGATATCTAAGGCTTCCCTGGCCAGTCATCCTGTAACACGATCCGACAGTACCTGTTATTTTATTCTTTTTGTAAAGCGATGCAAATCTTATCTGATCACCGTACGCTGCTATTCTTTCCCGGATATTCTGAAGCTGAAACCTGAGCCCTCCTTCTGAACCCTGAACGGCATGATTAAGGATCTCAAGCATCCCTTCATTTGCAAAATCCGAGATTCTTACATCCAGCTCATCTTGTTTTACAATAGTCCTCTCAAACATGTTTATCAGTGATCAGTTTCTTTTACCTGTTATCAAGAGAGCCAAATACCTTTTTCAATAACGGAGACACTCTGGCCGATACTTCTTTCCTGATCTTCAGCTCTTCAATCGCGACCTTCGAAAACATTCCTTCGAGGGCTTTGGACGTCAGAAAAGCATCAAGGTCAGTATTAACAGGTTTTAGTCCTGCAATTCTTCCAGCGACTGAGTTGGCAACTGAATTCCATTTCCCCGTAAGGGTGACCCATGAATCTTTTGTTGAAACATTGCCAACGATCTTTTTTTCGGTTGAGGCCTGGATCTTTGGTTTGTATAGCGAGTACAATTCATCGTAGGTCGTAGCTTTCAAATAAGAAGTTGCAGCATTATCGGGTCCTTTCAGGATATTGAATGCGTCTTTTATTGTCATCCGTGTAACGCTGCCCACAAATATGGGAGCCACCTCTCTGGCTGCATCTTCAGCTGCCCTGTTTATCCTGAGTATTACATCCTCAACAAGCTGTTCTCCTCCAGGGATCTTTGAGATATTGTCCACTATCGTTTTTGCTTCGTCAGGAAGCAGGATCTTTATTGCTGCATCTCCATAATATCCATTTTCCGCCGCCAGCCTTTCAGCCGAAGTTTTGGTTCCAAGAGCCAGTGCCTCCTTAAGGCCTCTCACAACTTCATCCTCGGTGAGAGGAACTGACACCGACGACTGAAGGACATTCGCCAGCTCCGCACATCCCGCAAAAACAATAAGCAGAACAATCATCAGGGCATATCTGATTTTCATAAAAGGAAGTATTAAAATTCCTGCAAGATACAAATTACAGTGCAAGTCAGAAAATGATATTAAAGAGGGCTTCTGCTACGGCGAGATCTCCTGGGTTTGTGATTTTCAGGTTTTCCCTGTTCCCCTCAACAAGATGAATGACTTCACCTGTCTTTTCAAGAAGGGAAGCGTCGTCGGTAAACTCAGGACTGTAAGCCTGAAGATATGCTTTCTTTATAAGTTTTGAATCAAATACCTGTGGAGTCTGTATTATCCTTAAATACTGCCTGTTGACAGGCATGTTCCCCTGCTCTGTAATCATTCTTACTGAATCCGCCGGACTGATCACCGGAACGGCATTTCCGAATTTCCGGGCAGTATCGAAACATCTCTTTATTGTAGCAGTACTTACAAGGGGTCTTACGCCATCATGTATTGCAACAAGGCTGTTATTTTCAATTTTTTCCAGACCGTTTTTTACGGAAAAAAATCTTTCAGGACCACCTTTTACATTAGTACATGATATTGAAAACGAATATTTTTTCTGCAGCTCTTCCCAGTATTCCATCTGATCTTCAGGAAGGACGGTAATAATTTTTATTGAGGCATCAAATGACCAGAATCGCTCAATTGTTCTCATCAGGACAGGCTTACCGGAGAGTTCAAGGAACTGCTTTGGAATTTTTGCTCCCATCCTGCTTCCACTTCCTCCGGCCACTATCAGTGCATACAGATCCATAAATATTATGTTCTTCTACCAATTATCCTCCCCAGGCTCCTGAATGGGGCTAAATATATTTACCGGATCTCAATCTCCACCCGGGGTCAGGGGCGTTATTCTTTGGTATAAAGGAATCTTTTAATGCTCCTCTTGGGAGTCTTTGCAAACTCTTCATTATGCAGCCTGAATTTGTACACTGCCATGTAATCAGGTACACGTTCATTAACTGATTTTCTTGTATTTTCAATAATCGTCATGAGCTGTTCTTCTGAAATATTATTCTTTTTGATCGCTTCATAATCAGGGTAGATAAGGGCTGTAAGCTTGTTATCTTCAGAAATAACTACCGACTCGGCTATATAATCCATGTTATTGATGACCGCTTCAATCTCCTCAGGAAAAATATTTTTCCCTGAAGGGCCGAGCAGCATACTCTTACTTCTTCCCTTTATAAATATATTACCTTCCTTGTCCATGACCCCAAGGTCCCCGGTATGCATCCATCCTTTTTCATCAATTATTTCCCTTGTAGCTTTTTCATTTTTGTAATATCCCATCATTACATTATCACCCCTGAGGATTATTTCACCATTTTCTTTCTGGGGGTCAGGCGAATCAATTGTAACCTCAAGGGTATCAACAGGTTTTCCGGAGCCACCCAGTTTTGTAGTATCCCATGAAGTGTAGCTGATAAGAGGGCCGCATTCTGTCATCCCATAACCAACAGTAAATTTGAAACCTATTTTCCTGAAAAACCTTTCTGCTTCAGGATTAAATGCTGCGCCGCCAACGACAATCTCTTTAAACCTGCCGCCAAATGTTTCAGTCAGAGTATTGTTTATCTTCTTATGAAGCAGCTTGTTTATCCCTGGAATTGCCAGCAGGACCTTCATCTGGGGCTTGCTGATGACCGGCAATAACTGTTTTTTGAATATCTTTTCGATAACAAGGGGAACTGAAAGAATAAGTGCCGGTTTTATTTCCTTGAATGCCTGCACAATTATCTGGGGAGATGGCGTTTTTGAAAGTATTGTTATGTGGCATCCGATTGTAAAAGGGAAGAGGAATTCAAATGCACATCCATAGGTATGAGCAAGGGGAAGAAATGAGACCAGAGGGTCGCCGGCTTTAAGTGGCATGTGGGTTTGTGCAAACCTGATATTTGCTGCCAGATTGTTATGGGATAACATCACCCCTTTTGAAAAACCTGTGGTTCCGCCGGTATAGCTTATTACCGCCAGCTTTTCATTTGTAATATCCGAGAATTTTATATCCTCAGATTTAAGAACAGGGTATTCATTCAGAAATTTTTCATCAAGTGCCAGGTACTTTATTTTAAGATCAGAGTCTTTTGCAGTGATCATCGAAAAATCATCAAGGGAGATCACACTGCCGACCTGAGGGATTTTGGCAGTGTCGAGCAATTCAAAGATCTTATCATCGACAAATAAAAGCGATGCATCTGAATGATTTATAAGATTTGTAAGATCTTCAGGCTTAAAATCGGGAAGTATCGGGACGATAACTGCACCGTATGTTACTGTGGCGAGGTAAATTACGCACCAGTTGGCTGAATTCCGTCCGACAAGAGCAATTTTGTCGCCCTCCTTTATGCCGGAATCTTTAAAAAAGAGATGCAGTTTGAGCATCTTTTCTGCAATCTCTTTGTACGAAAATCCCTTTTCCCTGTAATTCGACAGGGCTTCAATTTTCCAGTTTTGTTTTATGCTCTGTTCAATATAACCAACAAGGCGTTCCTTGATCATAGTATCAGGTTTTAAGTTTATAACAAAGGTAAGACTTGAAATATAATATCAAAATATGTAGTTACTTTATACAAAGTACATTACCAGTATAGCAACTACCGATAAAAGATTTACCACTGTAAAAAAGTAATTGTATCCTTCACGCTTCTTGCTGAAATAACTGAGCTTTCTGGCAAATATCCCAATTGTCGGTGCAAACAGAACGATAAGAAATGCGAAGAACTCTATACCGTAAAATACTTTATCCAAACCACCTTTAACCAGAGCTGAGAGGTATACAATAATACACAGGACAAGAATATAAAAAAGATAGCTGAGTTTCAGAAGCAGCGTTGAAAAAAGCCTTCGCTTATGCAGCTGATGAGGTTTCAGGTATGCATATGCAACTGAGAATATTATTATAATAAAGATAATCCCAAGTATATGATTTAAAATTGCATTAAAATTTGCCATATCTGCGGGTATTACTTGTCTTGCCAAGATTCTTTAACTGACCATATCAGTGAGCTTGCTCCAAGAACTGCTGCATTCTGAGTACTTAGCCCGGACGGCAGCAGTTTTACCTTTCCCTTGTAAATATGAAGAAGGGTCTCCTCCATAACCTTTTTTGCCGGTTCAAAGATCAGCTCTTTTGCGAGGGCAAGACCTCCGAAAAGGAATATAGCCTCAGGATTTGTATGTGCCACAACATCGGCAAGCTTGTATCCAAGCATATTCCCCGTATGTTCAAAAGCTCTCTTTGCAAGCACATCGCCATGTTTTGCCGCCTGATGTATAAGTTCAGCATCAAGCTCATCAAAACTGTATTTCCGCAGTTCGCTGGGCATAATACTGTCGGCCATTATTTTTAACATTGTCCGTTTAAGTCCGGTAGCTGATACATAAGTTTCAAGACAACCTTTTCTTCCGCATCCGCATTCGCGGTTACATGGTCCGGGTCGTATAGCAGTATGTCCCAGCTCTCCGGCAAAGCCATCATGCCCGTAAACCAGCTTGCCGTCAATTACAAATCCGCTTCCAAGTCCGGTTCCCAGTGTGATTACGACAAAATCTTTCATGCCTTTGGCGCTTCCGTAAATCATTTCTCCTACGGCGGCAGCATTGCCATCATTGGTTACAATAACCGGCAGGCCGGTATGACACCTGAAAAGATCAGCAAGGGGAATTATGCCCTTCCAGGGAAGATTGGCCGGATATTCGATGGTTCCCTTGTTTATATTTCCCATCGGGGCACCAATACCGAACCCTAGTAATTGGATATCTCTTTCAATTTTATGCTGCGTAACCATTATCTTTTCATAAAGTGCCGCAACATATACTTCAAAATCCTCATAATGAGAGGTCTTTAATCTGTCCTCGGCAAGGATATTGCCTTCCCTGTCAACGAAACCAAAAACCGTATTTGTTCCGCCAATATCGATACCAACTACTACTTGTTTGTCTGCCATAGAAAATTTATTAAATTATAACCCACTTTTTTTACCCCCTTCCCCTGCCTACCGGCAGGCAGGCAACCTTCCCCCAAGGGTGAAGGAGCTGTTCTTGCATTTCCCCCCTGGGGGAAATTGAAAGGGGGTATTTTTTACTCAGGTATATATTCATTCCCAACTTTCCGTGCTCTTTTAGGGTGATCGAGATCATTGCCGAGTGCAACGCCGGTTTCAACAAGGATATTCCATCCTGCTGCAAGCTGCAAATATTCGGCATATTCACCGCCGTCAGGAATAATAATTGTCGGGAACATGGTTTCCTTTGTCGAGATGGCAATCACATGCACGCCCACTCCCTTAACTATACATTCCAGGAATTTGTCCTGATCAACATCAAACGGATCTACCCAGATCAGCACTTCATCTTTATTCATTATCTCCTCAATACCATGAAGAGCAATAGTTCCTTCATAAAATGCCGACCTTTGTCTGGTTATCTCATTTGTCTTCAAAGCTAATTCTGCTGCAACTCCGTTATCGCGGCCCGCAAAATAAACAATGCCTGCCTTGCTTATAAGTTCAGTTATCTTTTTATCAATGGGCGCAGTAAGGACTTCACTGGCCAGATGAGCCAGCTTTTTAAGTCCCTCCATTTTTTCGTTCCGGAGATTCCGCAGCAGCGAATCATAAAAGAGACCCTGTTCAATCACCGATTTTGTGGCAGCAACGGCATTCTCCCTTCCGCATGAAAGGACATATGTATCATCTGCAACCTCTTCCAGTTTTGTTTTCTTATTTGCTGTCACGCCAAAAATTGCATTGTGCTTCTTTCCCCTGAGCACATTGACCAGCCTGATAACTTCCTTTGTCTGGCCTGAGTTTGATGCCAGGAACACCGAGTAATCATCAAGATTGTATTCCCGGGCCTGTGTGCATCCTTCCGTAATGACAGGCATCAGGAATTCCTTTTTAAGGGATGAAAAAACGGCTCTTTTGGCCGGGAATAGCCTGCTGCTTCCCTCGCCTGTAAGGAATAATCCCTTTTTTGATCTGATCTTCTTAACAAATCGTTCTGAAACCATAGGATCAAACGACTGTATAATAGCGGGCGTTTCCAGCATCTCCCTTATCAGGGCAAATTTGCTATACTTTTCTTCGTTGAGATTCATTGAAATAGGTTTTAATAATGTAGCAGATTGACGATTATTATTCAAACAAATTTTAGCACTCCGAAATATTCCGGTCTGTGGTAATCGGGCTTCACTGTTCCAACAGGATTCCAGGTTACATAATGCGGTACAGAAAGCTTGTCGCCACATTTGTAAAAATTAGCCCTGAATGTCATTCCCTTCAACCCGGTTATGCTATGGTGAAAGAAGACATTAAAAGGGATTGCCATAGTAATTGTCCAGGAAAATCCATCGCTTTTTTCGCTCACACTTTTTTCTCCGGCAGATCCCTTACGCCGGATCCTGGAAATGATTTCAGGGTCAGCCCTTTTTCTGTTTTCTCTTCCT
This sequence comes from Bacteroidales bacterium, assembly GCA_038252165.1. GTDB lineage: Bacteria > Bacteroidota > Bacteroidia > Bacteroidales > VadinHA17 > LD21. The sequence goes on from JBBSAP010000003.1 coordinate 28,283, forward strand.
GTACCTGATCCCATCAGGCATGTGCCGATACCATTGAACTCAAGGTTATAATAAATTCCGTCATCAGAAGGTGAAACAAAAAATTCGACACACGAATCTTCGTACACATCCTGGTTTGTCCGGGTCATTTCGGCCTTAAACCATTGTTCCGTCACATAATACTTCAAAAGCATTTCATGCCTGGTGTAAGCTATTGTAAATTTCACATCCGGCTTATAGCCAAAGCTTTTCCAGTTTAACAAATCAACCGGATTTGCATAATTCAGGTCGTCAAGCTTTGCTGAAATTTCATCCAGTCCGGGGTATTCAGAACTGAATTCAAGCTCACTGACTTCCAAAGTTTTAACAGGCAGGTTCATATTACTCGGGAGTAAAACGAACCAAATTTAGAAAAATCTTTCCTAAACAAAAAGCCCCCTTCAGGAATAGTATTACTTAAGTTCGTTCAAAATAAGAGCGGCAGCCCCCATAACGGCTCCGTTATTCTCCGGAATTCCTGACGGAAGTATTTTTACCGTATTCTTGAACAGTATATAATTATTCTTCTTCAGATACTCCCTGACGGGTTTAAACAGCAGCTCTCCTGCCTGTGCAAGTCCGCCAAATAAAAATATAGCTTCCGGACTTGTATAAACTATTGAATTGATAATTCCCAATCCAAGTTTTTCAACGGTATATTCCATAGCTTTGACTGCAATCGGATCGCCTTTTGCTGCTGCTTCGGCTATTGCCTTTGAGGTAAGCTTTGACGGGGGTATTTCTCTTAAAACGCTTTCGTCCCTCATTTCGCTGATCATCAGAGAAACTGTCTTAACAAGACCCGAAGCAGAGGCATAGGTTTCAAGACAACCTTTCCGGCCGCATCCGCATTCTCTTCCTCCCGGAACCACTGTCAGGTGGCCAACCTCACCAGCAAAACCCGTATGCCCATAAACCATTTTACCGTCAACCACTATCCCGCTGCCAAGCCCGGTGCCAAGTGTCAGTATAATAAAGTTCTTCATTTTCTTAGCTCCGCCAAACACCATTTCGCCCATTGCAGCTGCATTTGCATCATTGGTAACAGCAACCGGCACTTTGAGTTCTTTTTTTACAAGATCTCCGAGGGGAATAATTCCTTTCCATACCAGATTGGGTGCATGTTCGATAGTTCCCCTGTGATAATTTGCATCCGGAGCCCCGATACCGATGCCTGTCAGCTCAAGATCTTTCTTGCCCGACAGAAGCTTCCTGATCCCGCTGCCAAGAGCTTTCACAAAACTACCGATCTCAGGATGGTCCGTTGTTTTTAGATGACCCTCAGCCAATACCTTGCCGGTTGTATCGACCAGGCCGAAAACTGTGTTTGTTCCTCCGATATCAACACCTGCTACTACTTTTTTCATTTTTGTAAAGTTTTAATTATTAATATATTATAACTAATTGCCCGAATTTCCAGGGGCATGTTTCTTTTTTTACTTTTATCTGGATGACGTTTTTATAATCTGAAGCTTACTTACTTTGGAATTTTCCGGAATGAGCTTCCAGGGATTCACTATTTCCCAGTTCTCTTTAATTTCAATTTCTTCGGGATAATAAGACGCGGGTTCAGGTTGTCTGTGCAGGTAAAAATCCCCCGTAGTCCATTTCCCGTCATTATCAAGATCAAATATTGCCCGTACCCTGTATTTCCCCTTTTCAAGAAGAGGAAACTCAATCTTTAAAGTATCTCTCCGGTAAACTTGCCTGACAAGTTTTTCCTGATTATCGAGAACCTGTATGATCTTCCCTCCCTTGAATCCTCTAAGATCAAGGATCAGCTTGCCGTATGATTCAGGTGACAGAACTGAAAACCTGATTCCGGCTGAATCTGAGTATTCGCCATAAATATTGGAGAATGCTGCAGAATCGGTAATTAAAAGATAGTTCCTCCCGGGTTTGAGTTCTGTATTCAAATGGTAACTGCTGGCGTTGGTTGTGTCGCGGGAAAGACTGAAGGGGTGCCTTATCTTCTGGTCTTTAAGCAACTCAAACAGGGCGAGCCTTGAAGTGTCAGGCGGCATAAAAGGAGATTGTGCGGCAAAGATGATCTTTTTATCAGGCCTTTCCTGGCCGGTAATACCAGTGCTGACTTTATAAGGGGTGCGTTTCACAACCTTTGTCCTCACTGCCCTTGGAGCCTGGTATCTCATTGGAATTGTATCATCCTTCATAGCAGTAATACCAAGGGTATCAGTAAATGGATATCTCACAATTGTCTCTATCCGCTGCCGGTTATAAACAGTGCTGTCGGTCAGCCATACAGTTATAGTATCGCTGTATCTGCTTTTTTCAATAAACCAGGCTTTCGGAGAGACTCCGGGAATTGTAAACTCAAACTTCATTGAGTCGGGAGGAAGAGAAAGAGCATAGAATAGCTGGAAAGGTTGTTTCCTTGATGAAGATGTAAGGTAATGCAATCCCCTTTCGGCCCGGAACAGGACAAGCGGATATTCTCCGATAACCGGAGGTTTGACGGCAACTTTGCCTGCAGCTGCAGGCTTTATGGTTACGGTGTCTTTTATTACGGGAAGGAAATTCTTTTCAGGAGTGACCTGTATCGGCTCTGTGTAAAAGGCAAACGACTCATCCCTGTTATTATAATTCTTGCTGTTGTCGGCATCAGACAGCGCATAAAGACGGTACGTTCCAGGGTGAACATTATCGATCCGAAATTCACCGTTGCTCTCAACTCTGGTTATATAATCAGGAATCTGCTTTATTGCAGATGAATCGTTAAGATGGCTGTACAAAAGGACCATTGTATTTTCAGGAGGATCAAGGTTCAGGGCTGAATAGACATTGCCGGTTACAGACAGGGAGTCAATGAATGATCCGGTCGAGAATACAAACTGGAAATTATTTATAGGATTGTTTTCGTTGATATCCCTTATGGCATCCTGAAAGTAAAATGTGTAAGTTGTACTGTCCCTGAGCTCGTCCTCATATCTTATCCGGATGCTTTTACCCCTTACAACGATCTCAGGCTTTTTTTCCATGGGTGGAGATACCATGAATTTTTCGCTTATCTTATCGAGAACCACATATTCATTGAAAGTGACTAATATCTCCTTGCCGGTGAAGCCTGTAGCCCCGTTTTCGGGAATACTCTTTACTATGACGGGGATATCCTTATCCTTTGGCCCGCCTGAAGGGGCGTTCATTTTTGCACATCCGAATGCCACGAACAGGACCGGAATCAGAAACCAGTATCTTCGGACAGTGCGTTTTATCATCAGAATCTGCTTTATATCTGCAAACATACATTTTTTAAGGATACTTTTTACACGTGAATGCTATTTACCCCCAAACCCCACACAGGTGGCTTGTAAAATTGATTTGAATGTTAAAAGTCCTCCATAAGGGGGCTCAGGAGGTTGGATTAAAAGGGGGGTGGTGTTTTTATGTAAAATGAATCTCTTTTATTAATATTGCCTAAATTTGACCATAATAAAATAACAGACTATGCATTTACTTGTTATTCCATGGGATGTAAATCCCGAGATATTCCGGATTGGTTCGTTTGCAGTAAGATGGTACGGCTTATTTTTTGCATCATCATTTTTATTCGGATATATTATCCTGGACAAAATCTTTAAGAATGAAAACCTGTCACAAGCTACTCTCGACCGGCTTACCGTCTATGTGGCTGTAGGAGTTATTGTCGGGGCGCGGCTGGGTCACTGCCTCTTTTATGAGCCCGGATATTATCTCAGCCATCCCTTAGAGATAATCAAGATATGGCATGGAGGCCTTGCAAGTCATGGCGCAGCTATTGGCATTCTGATAGCCTTATGGCTCTTTGTAAGGAAAGAAAAGAAAGATTATACCTGGGTGATCGACCGGGTGGCGATAGTTGTTGCTCTTGCCGGTTTCTTTATAAGGATGGGAAATCTAATGAACTCAGAAATCTACGGTGTTGAGACGACTTTGCCCTGGGGTTTTGTTTTCCTGAGGAACGGGGAGACGGCACCAAAGCATCCCACACAGATCTATGAAGCGCTCGCCTATCTGTTTATATTTATCCTTCTTTTAAGGATCTACTGGAAAAGCAAAGGGGAATATATTCAGGGTTTGCTGATCAGTCTGACCCTGATCCTTATTTTTACTTCAAGGTTTTTTATTGAATTCCTGAAGGAGGATCAGGTCGCTTTTGAATCGGGGATGAAGCTCAATATGGGTCAACTTCTTAGCATACCGTTTGTGATCGGCGGATTTGTCTGGCTCTATATAAGCCTGAAGCAGAAAAAGAGGATTGTGATCAAAAGGAAGCAGGTAAAAAACCAGGTGGAGTAAGGGGTCCCGGGGACGAGGTTAAGAGCTTTCTGCGCAAATCTGCAAGAAAAAAAATCAATTATTTCAGAATCCCGTTGAAAAGCACATCAAGAATTCCGTTCAGCCTTTCTTCTATATTAAGCTCCTTCTTCTTCCAGAAGAGCGGGACCTCAAGCCCTTTAAGTGTTGTCTGAACGGCAAGCGCTGTATATTCGCTGTTTTTTACATTGAATGCTTTTTTTCTTGCTCCGTGGTATAATATCAGACGAAGAATTGCCAACTCTTCGCGGTCGTATTTTTTGCGTATTGTCTCTATAAATTCAAAGTGATCAAGGTTTTTATCAAAGATCGCATTATAGTAATTTGACAGTTTTTCGAACGCTTTCATCCTGACAAAAACATAATTTCTCATTTTTTCGACAGGTGATTCCACCGATTTAATAGCTGTAGTAAGCTCATTTCTAAGCATATTAGCCTCATATAATACAACTGCTTCAAAGATTTCTTCCTTGCTTTTAAAATAGTAATAGATCGAACTTTTGCCTATTTTCAAAGCCCTGGCAATTTCGTCCATGGTAGTTTTTTTAAAACCATACCGGCTGAATATCTGCCCTGATGTTACTATTATTCTTCTTCTATATTCCTCTCTATTAACCATATAACAAATTTAATCAACAGAAATCTTTTCTCATTGCAAATTTAGAATATAAAAAAAACTTATCAAAATTTTCGAAGAAAACGGTCGAGAATTCGAAAATCAAATCATCTCAAATCAGTTCGAGGCTTTCTAAAAGTCTACTGCCTCCACCTGATTATCCTTTTTACACATATTTTTAATATGCTTAACTTCATCTGATTATGCTAGTATAGGTGGTTAAATTTATGGGGATGATGCAGGATTACATCAAACAGGCTACAATAGAATTTCTATATAAATTACAAATCCACGCTAATTTTGTAAATTTGACACTCATAACATTCCGGCCGGAAAGAATTATAACGATGCTTATAGATGGGCTGAAGAACGTGAGCAGGATGAAATTACATCATATAACGCCCGCAAGGCTTGTAACAGGACTGATAACCGAAAAAGGAGTCTCCAAGGCAGATGAGAAAAGTATTAAAAATTATTTTCAGACATATTTATATAAAATGGAAGGTGTTGTAAAATTTAATTGCCACTGGAACCAGTCAGGTCCCGTTATCTCTGATGAACAATATGAGATAATCAATTACTGGAGAGAGATCCTCTACAATATGGATCTGATCGGTGCCTATGAAAACGGAGTCGGATTTGGAAATATCAGCATGAGGATCCAGGGGGGCAACCAGTTTGTTATAACAGGTTCTGCCACCGGAGAGATCCCTGAGCTGGAACCAGGGCATTATGTCAAAGTAAATTCATTCAATATTGATGATAATGCGGTACAGTGTACCGGACCATTGAAGGCCTCGTCCGAGTCGCTGACGCATGCTGCTATTTACCTTGCCGATCCGGGTGCAAATGCCGTAATCCATGTTCACAGCATCGACCTGTGGAACGAACTTATTTATAATGTGCCGACAACAAATCCTGCAATGGATTACGGCACAACAGGACTTGCAAAAGATATCTTCAGACTCTTCGGCGAATCTGATGTGATTGAAAAGAGGATAATAATCATGGCAGGCGACAGGGCCGGCATCCTTTGCTTCGGTCACGATATGGATGAGGCTGTTAATGTGCTTATGCAATACCTGAGAAAGTGAAAAAAGGCGTTAACGGACTCACCAATCCAAAAAATATTAAATTTACAGAGAACCATTAAATCATAAATAAAGATGAAAACAAAGATCCTTATCTTATCAATCCTGATTAGCGTAATCGGAATTTCATGCAAACCAAAGGCACCTGCTCAACCGGCATTGCCTTCAAAGCCTGAAGCAGTTGTCCAGGCTCCTGATTATCAGAAAATGATCACGGCAAAAGTCTTTATTAAACCAGGGAAAGAGGATGATTTTATTTCGGCAGCAAAGATGATGATCGAAAACTCAAACAAGGAAGAAGGTTGTCTTGGCTATAGGCTTTACCAGGACCCATATGAAGGAACAAACTTCATCTTTGTTGAAAAATATAAAAACCAGGCTGCAATAGATGTGCATTTTGCTACTTCTTATTTCAAGGAATTCGGTACAATAACCGCTGACTGGACCAGCAAACCGATGGAGATAAAGATCATCGACATTGCCGGCGAGAAGTAGGAAGTAGTCATGCGGTCTTGCGGTCTTACAGTCATGCTTTGCACGCCGAAGAACTGGTTTCCCGGCAGGATGTAATCGTCTTAAACTTAAACATTTTATTCGATTTGTTGTTTAATATCCGGTAGACACAATTTTAGGAACAGAATTTACTAACCTCAAAAAGAAACATCATGGCAAACTTAACAACAAAGTATATGGGATTGGAACTTAAAAATCCCGTGATAGTAGGTGCAAATAACCTGACTACTGATATTGATAATCTGAAGAGGATAGAAAAAGCCGGTGCTGCAGCCATAGTATATAAATCGCTCTTTGAAGAGCAGATCCAAATGGAAGATCTGGAGCTGTATGAGCAAAAGACGGAATACGAGGATAGAAATGCTGAAATGATAACACTTTTCCCCAACGTCGGATCAGAGTCTAAATATCCGGTGGACTATTTGTTAAGAATAAAAAAAGCAAAAGAGTCTGTAACCATTCCTCTATTTGCAAGCCTGAATGCGCTCAACAATGAAACCTGGGTTGAATACGCAAAGAAAATTGAGGAGACAGGAGTTGACGGGTTAGAGCTTAATTTCTATTCGGGTCCTGAAAAATTAGGCAAGGATTATGAAGATGTTGAAAAGAAACAGATAAAAACTCTGATGGAGATCAAGTCAGCTTTAAGAATACCAGTTTCAGTGAAACTTAGTCCATACTATACAAATCCTTTACAGTTTATTTCCGAACTTGATAACTCGGGAGCTGATGCATTTGTCCTGTTCAACCGGCTCTTTCAACCAGACATTGACATTGAATCAGAAAAACATTATTTCCCTTATAATCTCAGCAATCCGGAAGACAACAGACTTCCCTTGAGGTTTGCCGGATTGCTTTATGGGAAATTAAATGCTTCGGTATGTTCAAACACAGGAATTTTCAATGGCCATGATGTAATTAAAATGATTTTATCAGGTGCCGACTGTGTGCAGATTGTAAGTACTCTTTATTTAAATCAGATTGAGGTTATCAGCTCAATCATTCATGAGATTGAAGACTGGATGGATTTAAAGGGATACAAAACTATCGACAGTTTTAAAGGGAAGCTGTCAAATGAGAATATCGATAGCAAGCTCCCTTATCGTCGCGCTCAATATGTTGATTTTATGATGACCACCTCGGAAATCCTAAAAAAATATAAAGTGATTCATTGATCTGCCTGCAGCAAGCAACAGACAGCTTATTCAATTTTTTATATTTACCTTTATCGCTGAACTGCTGACAAAATTGCAGTGGAAAGCTGATGTCCGGTTAAAAAGCAGATAATAATGATAAAGGGAAATTTTAAACCGTTCATAAAAACCAGATTATCTGCTTTTGTGAAAGTACTGGCCGGACTTAACCTTATATCTGTTCCGGCGCTTTCCGGAAAGGATCTGAGGACCTCTTTAATACACGACAGCCTCAAAAGGACATTCAATATTCACATTCCGGCATCTTTTGATAAAACTGTTCAGCTTCCGCTTGTTATTGCATTGCATGGCAGGGGAACAAACGGAGCAAGCATGATTTTTCTTACCCATAAAGGTTTTAATAAATTGGCTGATAAGGATGGATTCATAATGGTTTATCCTGATGGAATTGAGCTGAACTGGAATGATGGCAGAATGGATGAAGAAGCAAACGACCGTGCCCACAGGGAAAACATTGATGATGTCGGCTTCATTTCCGCATTGATAGATTACATAATTAATGATTATAATATAGATCCTAAACGGGTCTATGTGACTGGTATTTCGAACGGAGCCATAATGTCATATCGTCTGGCCTGCGAATTATCTCATAAAATTACTGCTGTTGCTCCGGTTGACGGAAATATCCCTGCCCTGCTTTTTCCTGAATGCTCACCCTCCAGGCCCGTCTCAGTATTAGCTATTAACAATACAGATGATCCCCTGGTTCCCTTTACGGGAGGTTATATTTATGGAATCCGAAAGAAAAATCTGGGTAAAGTTTTATCTGCTAATGAATCAATAGAATTCTGGGTGAACAGGAACAGGTGTTCTGCGACACCTTTTGTGACCGAAGAACCTGACATAGATCCCAAAGATGGTACAAGAGTAACAAGAAAGCAATTCGTTAATGGTATCGAAGGAACAGAAGTTATCCTTTATGCCGTTGAGGGCGGTGGACATACCTGGCCAGGTGGCGTTCAGTATTTACCTGCAAGGGTTATAGGAAAAACATGCAGGGATTTTGATGCCAATGAAGTCATCTGGTCGTTTTTCAAGGAACATTCCAGGTAGTTAATTTCGTATTTGACTTTAAATAAGGAGGAGAGTTATCAATACGAAATCTTTTCATGAAAGAGGCTGGCTGAAGCTTGATAATGCTGCGAAATTGTTTCCGGAAATTGATGTTCGACTGGGAACTTACACGTTTGAAGAGATACTCAGATCAGTTCATCACCAGCTCCAGATAAGCACCGATATCAAACAAATATCACGATTCATGTCGTCGAATGTCAGCTATGAAAAGCTTTTAATTGTCAGGTTGATGCCTCTGTTCATTAAGAAAATGGTCACTTCTGCCATTTACAGTAAGCTTGCTGCAAAGCGCTGGACAGGTATGGTTACCAATCTTGGACTGGTGACTCTTCCTCGGGAAATCGAGGAGATGGTTGATTCTATCGAGCTCATCCCGACTCCACCCAACAGAAAAGTGAAGACAGGCTGTGCTCTGCTTTCATATAAAGATAAGCTAAGGATCTGTTTCTGTAATATAACACAATCGACTGAACTTGAACGGAACATTTTCAGGCATCTTTCGGATGCCGGAATTCATGTTAAGATCTTGAATAACAATTAAAAGAATAGAGAATGACTATTTGCTTAAATTGCGGAGTGGAGCTGGATGACGGACTGAAGATATGTCCTCTTTGCGGCAAGGACCCTGAAAATAAAGCAGAACAGGAACAAATTTCAGGTAACTATCCTTCGGATGTCATTCAGCTGGAAAAAAAGGAGAACAGAAGGTATCTCTGGGAACTTAGCGGAATAATAGCCTTTTCCGGGATAGCTGTTTGTACCTTCCTTGACCTGCTAACAGGCAAAGGGCTGAACTGGTCTCTCTTCTCTGACGTCTCAATAACAGCTGTCTGGGTAATACTGACTCTTTATCTGTTTGCATTCGAAAGAATCGTCACAATTGTAATCCTGCAGATGATTGCTGTTCTGACAGCCCTCTTTTTTATAGACCTGATCGCAACAGGCAGGGAATGGTTCTTTCCGGTCGGTCTTCCAGTTACAGTTGCGGGATTTATTGCGGCAGGAACAGTGATTTTTCTCTACCGGGTAGTCCATTTAAAAGGGCTTAATATAATTGCTTCGTCATTAATTGCATTATCAGGATATTGCATTGTAACAGAAATAGTATTTGATAAATACCGGAACAGCTTTGTGGATCTGCAATGGTCACTAATAGTTTCTGTCTCAGTTCTACCGGTAGCACTGTTATTCTTCTTCTTCCATTACCGGCTGGAAAAGGGAAACCGGCTTGACAGTTTTTTCCATATATGAAAAAAGCCTCTCCATAGGCCGCAAAAGCGACAAATAATAAAAGTGAAATGAGTTCGCAGTTTTGATTATCTTTAAGCTGAACTTAATTAAAACTGGTTAATAATTCGATAATATGAAAACAACCCGCCGCAACTTCATCAAAACAGTAGCTGTACCGGTTATTGCAGCTCCTTTTATTCTTCCATCCCGTGTATGGGCGTCTCCACCTGCCAGCCGTATCACAATGGGCTTTATCGGGACAGGGAAGCAATCACAATACCTGCTCACCAGGTTTATGCCTCTTTCACAGGTCCTGGCTGTTTGCGATGTGGATACCACACGCCGTACCGATGCACAAAAAAAAGTCATTAAGTTCTACACCGATAATAAGGACAAAGGGATTGCTGACTGCAGGACGTACACCGATTACCGTGAACTTCTTGAGCGTAAGGATATCGATACTGTGTGCATTGCAACGCCCGATCACTGGCATGCCATGCCTGTTTTACTGTCGCTGACAAAGGGCAAGGATGTTTACTGCGAAAAGCCTTTGACTCACAATATCCAGGAGGCGATTGATATCATCGGGGATGTTGATAAACACAAACGTGTTCTTCAGACCGGATCAATGCAGCGTTCAAGCAAGGAATTCCGGATAGCATGCGAGTTGGTGCAGAACGGCTGCATAGGAAAGATCGACCATGTCGAGTGCAGTTTTGGCGGACCGCCCAAATCATGCGATCTTGGCGAAGAACCCATGGAGCCGGGTCTGGACTGGAATATGTGGCTTGGTCCGGCGCCAATGCGCCCGTATAATTCCATATTGAGTCCGCGGGGAGTACACACCCATTTCCCGTTATGGCGTTCTTACAAGGAATACGGGACAGGAGATGTCGGCGACTGGGGTGCCCATCACCTTGATATTGCACAATGGGGGCTCGGAATGGATAACAGCGGGCCCGTTGAGGTTCGCCTGGTCAATAATGAAGCTGTACTTATTTATCCGAATGGTGTACCTGTTCTCCATAAAAGGACAGGTTTTGGTATCCATTTCTTTGGAAGTGAAGGAGAAGTGATGGTCAACCGCGACCGATTCAAGGTAATCGTAAAAGGCCAAACCATAGCTTCGTATGAAGGCGCTGAAAGCAAACAAACTACCTGCCAGGCAGAAGTCGACAAAGCCGAAAAGCTGCTCCTTAAAGATGCAAGGGTCAGGCTCTACGAAAGCAATTCTCATTATGAGGATTTCATTTCCTGCGTAAAAAGCCGCAAAAAACCGGTCGCCAGTGAACAGGCCGGAGGTCGCACGGTTATTTCATGTCATCTGATAAATCAGGCTTATTTCAATAATAGTGACATTAAATGGGACCCGGTAAGATTTTGCTTCACCGGAGGCACAGGGAATCCCGCATGGCTTACAAACGAATACAGGGACTGGACGAAAATTAAAACTTAGCACAGACCCCTTCAGCGACAGCTAACGTGAATTGGTTTCATATTTAGAAAACAAGAATCATAAGGAACAATATGAAAACAGGCAAAAATGGCGTTGTGAGGCTGATAAGAAGCTTTGGCAATGCTTTCAGGGGATTATATGAAATATTACGATCTGAGCCAAATACCCGCATTCATCTGTTAGCGACGATTTGCGCACTGATTGCAGGGATTTTACTCCGGATTTCAAAGTCAGAGTGGTGCATTATTTTGATTGTAATAGCAATTGTCTGGGCTGCTGAAGCCTTTAATACAGCTATTGAGAAGCTGACCGACCATTTATTTCCTGAATACCACGAAACAGCCCGGCTTGCCAAAGATGTTGCTGCCGGAGCAGTTTTGGTTTGTGCAATAGCCGCCCTTGTATGCGGGCTGATCATATTTTTACCCAAGTTGTTGTTTATTATGTAATTTCTCCAACTCCGGGAACCTGTCAAATTCCAAATCATGGAAAAAATAATTCATTTATCAGATTTGCATGTCGGACATGAAGAGTGCGGTAATAAATTTCGTGCTATTATTGACAACATTTCATTTCTGAAACAGCCTGCAAATAATTATATCGTTCTGATTACCGGCGATATTGTTGAAAATGCAAACCACCCTGAGTATATTAAAGAAGCTGTTGAGGGTATTGAACAACTAAAAGAACTCGGATATAAGGTACTGGTTGTTCCCGGTAACCATGACTACGGGACAGGCACTGCGGGAAATGAGAAATTTGTTGGTTTGTTTAAAGAAAAGTACTTTAAATCGAGAGAAATTTCTTATCCGAAACTGGATATGATAGGTGATATTGCTTTCATGGGTCTCGATTCAACAGCCGAAGAGCTGCATTGGCTCGACCGATTCCTTTGCGAGGGTGAATTAGGGCAAGGACAGTTACTGAGGCTTGAGAATATATTGAATGAACAGGAGGTCCTAAGCCGGAAGAAAGTTGTTTACCTGCACCATCATCCGTTTGATTTTAGGTTTGGGATGCAGTTAAGGGACTCTCATGAATTAAGAAAAATTATTGAAAACAGAATTGATATGCTCTTATTCGGTCATTATCATGTTGACCCTGCCAGTGCAGGTAAAATATTTCATGGCAAATGGGGCATTAAACGGTGTTATAATGCAGGCACATCGACTCATAAAAACGGGCATGTTGGTCTTCAGAGAGTCATTGATTTATCTGATGCCGATCCAAGGATGGATTATGATGGTAATTTTATATAAAAACTATTAGCCGTCCGAATTTTAATTTGCAACATATTAAATAAAAGCATCTTATGAACGAATTCGATTTAAAGGCTGCAGGATGGGATTTGAATCCTATGCATCTTGACCGTGCGGAAGCTATTGCCAGGAAGATCCTCGGAAAAATAAAACCTCAACCATGGATGACCGCACTTGAGTATGGAGCCGGAACCGGGTTAACAAGTTTCCTTATTAAAGATCATTTTAAGGAAATCACAATGATGGACAGTTCTTCCGAAATGGTCAGGATCATGAATGAAAAAATTGAAGCTGTACATGCAAATAATCTTAAAGCAATATTTTTTGACCTTGAAAAGCACGACTGGCCAAATTCAGGAGTTGATGTCATTATAAGCCAGATGGTTCTCCATCATGTGGCTGATATTGATAATATTATAAATAAATTTCATGCAATGCTTAATCCGGGAGGCTACATTGCTATCGCAGATCTTTATACTGAAGACGGATCATTCCACGGACCGGGTTTTACCGGCCATAATGGCTTTGATATCCTGAAATTATCTACCCTCATCAGTAAACATGGTTTTATAAACATAAACACTGAAAAGTGCTTTGTTATAAATAAGAAAATATCGGATACCGAAACAAAACAATTTGATGTTTTCCTTCTGATTGCAAATAATGATGCAACAAACTTTTGATACAGCCTCTTTCTTTTATTCTTTTTTCCTGGTACTTAGACCAACCAGCAGGTAAAGCGGACAAAAACCCAGCAGGCTTGTCACAACAAAGACCGCTGAAAGGATTAAGAGTATAACAGCCAGAGTGCCTGAAATTACATGTGTAAAATACAGGATTAAAATTATGACTGCAACCAGTGCCCTGATTACCCTGTCGGCTGTTCCCATGTTCTTTTTCATAATTACGAGTATTAATTTAAAAACAATTATTTTCAGTCTGATTCCTTTGCAATTGCCATAGCGGCTATAGTTCCGTCAGCAACAGCAGTTGTTATCTGGCGGTATTTTTTGCTGATAACATCTCCGACAGCATATACCCCTCTGACGCTTGTCCTCATATCTTCATCAGTTTTGATATATCCCCACTTGTCAAGCTCCAGCTTATCCCTGAAAAGGTCAATATTGGGTTTCATTCCGATGAAGATAAATACGCCATCGCTTACAAGTTTCTGACGTTCTTTTGTTTTCACATTCTCAATTTCTGTAACAATTTTATCACCATCTTTAATAAAAGCCCTTGGCTCATTGTCAAAAAGAATGCTGATCTTCGGGTTCCTGAGAACTTTGTCCTGTGCCTGTTTATTGGCAGTAAGCTTATCAAACTGGTGGACAATCGTCAGCTTCTTAACAAACCTGGTAATATATTCCGATTCTTCCACCGCAGAATTTCCTCCACCTATTACAAGCACTTCCTTGTCATTATAATATTTTGCATCACAAGTGGCACAATAGGAGATTCCTTTGCCTTTAAGTTCTCTTTCTCCATGCGCCCCGGAAAGGTTGGGTGTTGTTCCTGTTGCAATTATTATTCTCTTTGCTTTAACCGTTTCATACTCGTCAATTACAACTTCCTTCTTTTCAAGATCGACCTTTGTAATATCGACAGCGACCTTGTAAATTGTTCCGCAAAGCTTTGTCTGTTCGCTCATATTGTGAGAAAGCAAATATCCTGGCTGAGGCTCTATAAAACCAGGATAGTTTGATACTTCATGTGTTGTAGATACATGACCTCCCGGTAAGGCAATGTCAATAAGAACGGTGTTTATTTTCGACTGGCAGAGATATAAACCGGCAGTAAGCCCGCCAGGACCGGCACCAAGAATGATTACATCAAACTCCGAAACTGATGGTTTTATTTGTGATAAAATTTCTTTCACTCTTTCAGCCGGAAGCATGCTATCGAGATTTCGGATTATATCGCTTCTTTTTATTCCTCCTGTGAGCCTTGATGCCACCTCGTTTCCGTTACTGTAGAAAAGCAGGGTAGGTGATGATCTCACACCAAGCTTATCAGCAAGTTCACGGTTTCCCTGCCGGAAAATCTTAAGGAACCTTATATCCTTTCCATAAAGATGTGACAGATCTTCAAATTTCGTTGCAAGAGCTTCGCATGGAGGACATTCTGTTGAATAAAAATCAAGGATCACCATGCCAGCCTTTAGTACTTCTTTTTCGAATTCTGATGAATTAATTTCTTTCATTGTTGTAAATTTACTCCAATCTTTTAGTTGTTTATCCCCTTCAGATTTCCCCGGGGGAATATGTTTTGATTCTTCGTCCCCTCCGGGGGAAGTCCCGATCATTATCGCGATGGAGGGGGTTTATTCAAAATAAGCTTTAAATCCCATTCCCATTAACTCCTTTACCGGCCTGCAGTCGGTTGTGCATATTGAACCGGTCCTGTTCCTTGCCACTGATCCGCACCCTCCGCCACAGGCCAGTTGGACTGAACATTCGCTGCATCCGTCTATTGATGTTACATCGCGCGACTCCCATTGTTGAATAACTGCCTCATTGCGGGAGATCGCGGGATAAAATGTTCCCAGTGATTCTTCAGCCTTTCCGACTGTTGCTGTACATGAGTAAATCTTTCCAGTGTAATCGAAAGCCCATTCCGTTTTGCAGGCAGGACATGAATCAAAAAGTGGTTCAGGAAGTTCCCCGTTTTCTGCAAGGAACTTTGAAACAGAATATGCCGGTTTATAAAATTTAAGAATATGCGGATGTTTTTTTATCAGTTCAAATATATTCTCGTAAAGCGATATCCTGTCAAAAAGCTTATCCGGAGACGACTGGCAGTGATGCAGTTCATAGTTCCTACCGATCTGGGTTTTAAAATTGCGGTTTTTTGTCCAGCCTTTATCGATTGCAAATTGAGCAAGACCGGAGAGGTTGTCAATGTTCTCCTTATCAACTACCATACGGAGGTTAACATTGATATTATCTTTCAGGCAGGCATCAATCCCTTTCACAATTTTGTCGAACGTTCCTCCTCCTCCTTTCAGGAACCTGCGGTTATTGTGCACTGATTCAGTGCCATCAAGCGTTACCTGAACTTCCCGGATTTTACCTTTTCTTAAAACAGGAATGTATTCTTCGAGATAGTATCCGTTTGTTACAAAACAAAGTGAAAGATCAGCCTCAACAGATCTGCTGATTATGTAATCGATCAGATCCTTTTGTCTGGGACTGTTAAGCAAGGGTTCACCGCCGAAAATGGTAATATATTTTCGGCGTGAAGCGAACTCTTTTTTCACATAATTGAAAAAAGCATCAATTAAATCTTTGTTAAGCTCAATGGTTGGATTATTGTACTGATCCTGATAACAATATGAACAGGAAAAATTGCAGCTGTAATTTGTTACAAAGAATATCTGAACTTCATCCTTGTCACGCGAATCAATAAAATCGAGATATTTTCTCCGGTATTCCTTCTTTTCCTCTGATTCATCAGCTATATAACCTTTCCCCGCAAGCTCATCGAGGAATTCCTTATTATCTATGTCCTCCCCTTTTCGAATCGCCTCAATTTTTCGAGCATCGGAACTGTCCAGAATATCAGCATTCCCCGTAAGAAGATTTACTACAAAATAGTTTTCAGAATCTCTGATTTTTGCAAAGATATTGTATCGGGAATATTTCATTTAGCTTTTCAGTCATGACAACCGGCGATGGTCCTGGAAATTTTTGCACAACACTGAGCCACTTTGGCTTTTGCTTTACTTACTTTATTTTTAATAAGACTTTTCATTTTTCAATATAATTACTTGATTAATAATATTTCATTTATTGCTTTCACTAAACTCTCTTTGGGAAGTGCTCCCATTGTAGTTTGTGGCTTGCCTTTCGCCGGAATAAACAGCAGCGTCGGTAAATTGGTTATCCCAAGTGCCTGGGCAAGTGTCGTTTCCTTATCAGTATCAACCTTATAAACATCGATCCTTCCTGAATATTCCTTTGCGATTTCTTCAACAAGGGGAGATAACTGCCTGCAGGGAGGACACCAATCGGCATAAAAATCAATGATTGCCGGCTTGCTACCCTCAAATTTCCAGTCTTTGTTTACATCATAATTGAAAATCACTTTCTTGAAAGTTTCGTTTGTCAGCGGAACAACACTATTGCCTGTTGTATTTGTTTTTAACGGAGATCCAGGATTATCAGCATTGCACTCATTAAACATCCAGGGAAGAATAATTATTAAAAACAGAAAACTTTTTTTCATTTTTTATCTGATTTTGTTGTTTTAATTTTTGTTTTCGCAGTTGCATTTTCCTGAAGGTTTGCCAGCCGTGACAGTCCAGCTTGAAACCATAATTTCTGCTTTTTTATACGGAGCAGATTCCTCTAAAATATTTATTTGTATAAACCCGGCTTTAGTAAGCTGTTCAAGGTACTCATCCCTTGTTACCGAGCCGGCCCAGCATTCGGATACCGCAACAGGATCATTCCTGTATTCATCCGGCACCGGCTTCAGTGAATAGATATCGCTGACAACAAATCTGCCACCTTTCTTCAGAATACGGAACACTTCATTCCATACCGCCTGTTTGTCTGAAGAGTGGTTGATTGTGCAATTTGAAATCGCAAGGTCTGCAATACAATCTTTGAGCGGAATCTTTTCAAGAGGGCTGTTAATAAAGCTGACATTTTTAACACCAAGACGTTCAGCAGTATCCACAGCCTTCCGGAGCATACCCTCAGAAATATCAATACCGTAGGCAAAACCTGAATCTCCGACTGTCTCTGCCAGCCTTATGACATCAGTACCCCTTCCGCTTCCAAGATCAACACAAACTTCACCTTCTGCAGCACCTGAATAATTTATTGCACCACCGCAGGAGAGACAGCATGATGATTCCGCAAGTGTACTGTATCTTTTGTTTATTTCTATATTATCCATTATGAATTATTATTGTCTTACAATACTTTATTATTGTCTTACAATAAATATTTACTGTCTTACAATAAATATTTACTGTCATTCTACTTACGTCTCGCGCATGGTGAACTTGTCAGGAAAAAACCAAATAAACCACCCATAATTATGCTGCCATAAGGGCTGCTGGTGATCGGACAGGTTCCTGTTGTGCAACCTATAAAATAGTAATAAAGGAAGCCTCCCAGTCCGCCAATAGCCACACCAAAAAATGGTTTCCAGAAATACCATGATCTGAAAAACTCCTTAACTGACTTTGGTTTTGGTGTTACCGTGCAATTTGAGTCCATACTGGTCTTAATTAAATTTTCGCTGCAAAGATAAAGATTAAAATTTATAAATCGCAATAGTATCACCTAAATCTTTTTAATATCACTATTTTTAATAATGACACTCCTGATTATATTGGTTAAGGGTTTCACAGATGTTCGCAGATTAAATCCAGTTATTACCGTGTAACTGTTTTTACAATTTCAAAGGTCTCGTCAGATGCAGCCTTCATGACCTTTGCTATTTTGCCCGGCTGACCGGCCGCCATTTCAGCACCATCAACAAGCGCTGTATATGTTTTCCCGTCTTCTTTTGTGTAAACAGATATCCGGCATGGCATCATGACAGACATTATGCGTTCATCGTTGAGCTCAAGCATCTGCCCTGAATATGCAGGTTTACATATTTCTATTACCTTTACGGGGTTAACTGTTTTACCGGCTTTTGCCAGTGACTGCTGAAGGTCGTGCACTGCCGGGATTTTCCACTCCCTTCGTTCAGCTTCAGCGACAAGGAGATCAACTGTTTTGTCAAAGTTGTATTTACTTTGGTTTTCAATTACATACTTATTTTTTGGCATAATGGAATGATTTGGTTATAATTCACTTTACAGTTTAGAAGCAATAACAAAGGTAGGTATTATGGCTTATAAATTACCGGGGATAAAAGTACAATGCTTCTGCACAGGGAGCACATTGAACATCCAACACAGATGCTGCCAGGGCGGCACACTTGGCATGTCTGGGATTAGTATCCTTATCAGGTAAACAATATATAATAACAGTTTGTTTAACTTTATACCATTGCTTTTTAGCTGATTTAAACAATAAAATGTGAAAATCCCAAATAAAAAAGGTGTTGAAATTCTCGTTAAGAAGATCTTTAAACTGTTATTTCCTCTTGAAGAGAAAACCGATGATTCAGAGATTATTTCTGCAGGAAAGGTAATTTCGGAACAGTTTGAAATAATTATTTCAGGTTTAATCCCGGAGAATGAAAGATTTACAGAACAATTCCTGGATAATCTCTCACCATTAAAAAAGATTTTGTTAAAAGACGCAGAGTTTATCCTTGAATCAGATCCTGCAGCAAAGAGTATTGAAGAAGTAATTGCGATCTATCCGGGATTTTTTGCGATCTATTGTTATAGAATTGCTCATGCCCTTGACCAATACCATATTCCTTTGCTTCCACGAATGATCACGGAATATGCTCATAAAATAACAGGAATCGATATACATCCGGGCGCTGTGATTGGAACTCCCTTTTCTATTGATCACGGAACAGGCATTGTTATAGGTGAGACCACAAAAATCGGTGATTATGTAAAGCTATACCAGGGGGTAACTCTTGGAGCACTGAGTGTTGACAAAAGCAAAGCTTCAAGAAAAAGACATCCTACGATTGAAGACAATGTCATTTTATATGCAGGGTGCACAATCCTGGGAGGCAAAACAATAGTTGGAAGAAACAGTATAATTGGTGGAAATGTCTGGTTAACTGAAAGTATTGCTCCCTTTTCAGTGGTTTACAATAAGAGCGAAATAATTGTAAGAAATCAAAATGGATTTCAGGAACCAATAAATTTTATCATCTGACTAAAATTCACACTTAGGTTTTATGAAAGTAAATTCAATTCTTGAAACAATTGGAAACACTCCTCATGTCAAAATCCACCGGCTCTTTGGTTCTGACTATTCTGTATGGGTAAAGCTCGAGAGGGCAAACCCGGGATCCAGTATAAAAGACCGTATAGCATTATCGATGGTTGAAGATGCAGAAAAGAAGGGACTTCTGAAGCCTGATACCGTCATAATTGAGGCGACTTCCGGTAATACAGGTATCGGACTTGCTATGGTTGCAGCAGTAAAAGGCTATAGGATAATCCTCGTAATGCCCGAATCAATGTCGGTCGAGAGAAGAAAGATAATGAGTGCCTTCGGAGCTGAATTCGATCTGACTCCAAGAGAAAAAGGCATGAAAGGAGCTATTGAGCGCGCAAATCAACTGCATTCCGATATTTATGATTCCTGGGTACCTATGCAGTTTGACAATCCGGCAAATGCTGAAATTCACAGGAATTCAACTGCACAGGAGATCCTCGAAGATTTTCCTGACGGACTGGATTATCTTATTACAGGGGTAGGAACGGGAGGACACATAACCGGTTGCTCCGAAATATTAAAAAAGAAATTTCCAAACCTCAAAGTATATGCAGTTGAACCGGAATTATCCCCGGTATTGAGTGGTGGCACTCCGGGACCTCATCCGTTACAGGGAATAGGTGCCGGATTTATCCCTTCGATTTTGAACACAAAACTGCTAGACGGAGTAATTAAAGTAAGCAAGGAAAAAGCATTTGATTTTACAAAAAGAGCTGCAAAAGAGGAGGGACTATTTATCGGAATATCTTCCGGAGCATCATTAGCGGCAGTAAATCAAAAGCTGACTGATATTCAAAAAGGATCAAAAATCCTTACATTTTGCTATGATACCGGTGAGAGGTATTTATCAATTGAGGGATTATTCTGAAAAGCTTTAAATGGACACACGGCAAAGGCAGATGATGTAGAGTTACCGGATTTGCCTGAATGTGCTTTTACCGGATCCCATCCTTCTTTATTTATGATACCATTTGCATCGACAGAAAGTGGTCATGGGAAAAAGCCCTTATTTGAGGTTGTGCAGTCAGAACTGTTTTACTACTTTTGGGGAAATTTCTTAAGCACTGAAACCTTTGCAAAGGAGAAATATGAACGATAAAAAAATTCTCTATCTCGATAGAAATGAAAATCAGTATGGCCCATCTCCTGCCTGCTTAAAAGAATTTGTAACGACTGATATTAAGGAGGTTAGCGAATATTCCCGCGATTTTATGATGGGATTTAAAAGTCGTTTGTCGGATAGATTGGCCACCGAGTATGGAGTAAATGAAAAGAATGTAATTCTGGGCTATGGAGGGGAAGACCTGCTGAAACAAGCCGTACATTGCTACGTCCATAAAGGAGATAAGATAATGATCCCATCATATTCCTGGTGGTATTATAAAAAAATTGCCGATGAAGTTGATGGCATCAGGGTAGAATATCCGATAGTGGAGGGTAAGGATGCTTTTTACTACGATATTGATGGAATGTTTAGAGTCTACCATAAGAATAAGCCAAAACTTGTGCTTATCAGTTCACCGAACAATCCTACCGGAAACAGATTGGATAAGCAACAGCTGAACCAGGTGCTTGAAGTAATGAAAGAAACTGTCGTTGTACTCGACGAAGCTTATTCACTTTTCTTTAACGGGGAAAAAACCTACCTGGAAGAATTAATTGCAAAGTTCCCTAACCTGTTGATCATCCGGACCTTTTCAAAATATCATGCCCTGGCAGGATTAAGGATAGGTTTTGCTTTAATTGGAGAAAACCATGTGCGCTTTTCTCTTTTCAGTTCCCGTTACCTGGGATTCAACTGTCTTTCCGAAAGAATGGCTATCGCTGCTCTTGATTCTGAGAAATATTACATGGAAGTGAGGGAGAAAATGGCCAGTGACATGGAAATGTATTTTAATGAATTGAATGCTATCCCGGGTTTTAAGGCATATAAATCATTCGCAAATTTTATTCTGGTGAGGATACCTGCTGAAATAAAAGATAAACTAAAAAACTTTTTGACAGAAAATGGCGTGATTATCAAATTTATGGAAGAAGACGGATTGAACAATCATATAAGAATAACTATAGGCAGACAAGAGCAGAACCGTTTATTGATGGATTTAATCAATTCTTTCCTGAAAGAGAGTAATTTGCTATGAACTGGCGTGAGGAGTATAAGAAATCTTTGAAGATGAAAGAGGTTGAAGAAGTCTTCGACCTTATTTTTTACAGGCCTGTTGCATTCCTTTTCGTAAGAACAGTATATAAAACAGAAATTACGCCGAATAGTATTTCCATAGCTGCCATATTTATGGGAATAACAGCCGGATGTTTTTTTTCACTTGGACAGCCGGTATATTTCAAAATCGGGGCCCTTTTTTACCTTGCATTTAACATTCTGGATTGCAGCGACGGACAACTTGCCCGTATTAAAAAGACTGGCACGCCTGTCGGCAGAATCATTGACGGAATTTCTGATTATATAGCCACAATTGCAGTTTACCTTGGAATAGCGGCAGGTTTTGCTTACAGAAGCCCGAGACCTTACTTTTGGTTATTAATGCTCCTTTTTGCCGGAATTAGCAACATAATTCATGGAATTCTTGTTGATTATTACAGGAGCAGGTTCCTTGATTATGTCAAGGGCGGAGGAAATAATTCTGAAAAAGAAATTGAAGGTTTTAGAAAAGAGTATGAATTAATAAGAAATCAAAAAGATAAAGGGTTCGACAGAATGGTCTTGCTGATGTATTTCAAATACTCAGCATTACAACGATTACTTGTAGCTAAAAAGAAAAAAACAAAATTCCTCATTGCAACCCCGGAGGAGTATTTTCAGAAAAACAAAATCATTATTCGGTTCTGGCTCCTTATGGGTCCTACTACCGAGATAACCACCCTGATAATCTGTTCATTTTTTAACCGTTTTGATATTTTTATCTGGATTATCATTATAGGATTTAACAGTCTGGCCTCAATATTGTGGCTTACTCAACAGATAATTGACAAAACCTTTAAAAAAGAGCCTTAAATGAAAGCAGTCATTCTGGCAGCTGGCGTAGCTTCACGACTTAGACCACTGACAAATAATACTCCCAAATGTTTATTGAAAATAGGTTCAAAAAACATACTTGAGCTTGCCGTTGAAAACTTGATTGCAAATAAAATCTCTGATATTGTTATTGTTACCGGTTATCTTGAAAACCAGATCCGGGATTTTCTTAAGATAAGATTCCCGGAATTGAATATAACATTCTATTATAATGAATTCTATGAATCTACAAATAATATTTATTCTTTATGGCTGGCCGGACAGGCTTTACATGGCGACGACATGCTGTTAATGGACAGCGATATAGTATTTGATAAGCAAATAATTGCAAAACTTTGCAATTCTGGTTATAAGAGTTGTCTTGCATTAAAACGACATGATGTTCTTGATGAAGAGATAAAGGTCAGGACCGATCATAATGGAAGGGTGCTTGAGATAAGCAAAGAAGTTAATCCATCAGAAGCAGCGGGTGAATCGGTCGGTATAGAATTATTTAATAAGGAGCTGGTCGGGGAATTATTGAGTGTAATTGATCATAAGGTAAATATCGAAAAGAAAGTCAACCAGTTTTATGAAGCTGCTTTCCAGGAGCTGATAAATAAAAATCACGATATTTATGTGGTTGACATAACTGAATATTTTTGTACGGAAATTGACACTATAGAAGATTTAAAAATTGCTGGTGAGCTTTATATAAAAAAGGGTGGTGTATAGTTCAAATTAATTATGTCGGAGAGCCTTATCACGATATCAATTGCGGGTTTAATTGCAGGGTTTGTCTTTTCCATGCCCATTGCCGGCCCAATAAGTATTCTTGTAACCTCGAATGCATTAAAAGGAAGATTGAAATACTGTAATCTTCTGACAATAGGAGCCTCGTTAGCTGATCTGGTTTATGTTTTTATTGCGGTCTACGGAATCACCAGGTTTTATTCATGGTATAAACCTGCCATCCCTTATTTAATGGGCGCTTGTTCATTATTTATAATTCTTATTGGTTACAATATTTTCAGGACAAAAATCGACCCGGAACATTTTGATGATAAAATACATATTCCTGAAAGAATTAAAAAAGAGGCCAGGGGCGGTTTCTATACCGGTCTTCTGGTTAATTTCATTAATCCGACAATATTCTTTGGCTGGCTTACAACCTCCTTTATAATAATTTCTGTTGTTTCTTCCCTGGGTTTCAATACAGGAGGATTGAATTCAATGATTGATCAAAATATTACTGAAATAAACAGTATTGGCGGAAAAGTGATTGAAAAGCCCAGTTTGCCCGGTTATCTCACTTTTGATACATTGCAGATATTCAGGAAGGAGATTCCGGTACAGAATTCTGAAATAACACCCACCAGGAATTTTCATTTATTAATCAGCTTATGTTTTGCATTCTCACTTTCCCTGGGCAGTATTATTTGGTTTTACCTGCTGGCATTATTCATTTTCAGGTGTCGTAATAAAATAAGTATAAAGATTATAAATCTTGTAATAAATAGTCTGGGCATCTTGCTGTGCTTCTTCGGGATGTTTATTGCTTATAAAACATTAAATATGATTCTCTGAGATTTCAGAGCGGTCAGTTTATACAGGCCAACCATGATCAGGGTCACTTTTATTTCCAGTGGATGAAACTTTTTATTAAAGCTGTATTAATGTTTCGAGCGTAGCTTTTTTAAGAATACTGTTTGTGTTAACAAGCACCTCTTTAAATACTCTTCTGATCTGGCATGTGGCCTCATCCTTGCAAAACTCACACGGACGGTAAGCTTTTTCAGAAACACAATATAAAAGGGACAAAGTTCCCTCAAAATGATCGATTATCTCAGCCAGATTGACTTCACCGGGTTTTCTCAATAAATAATACCCTCCGGATTTCCCAAGCTGACTTCCCAGAACACCCATTTTTCGCAAATCGAGGAGAATATTTTCAAGAAAGCTGCGTGGAATATTTTCTTTTTCAGAGATCTCCCGTATCTGGACAGGTCCCTTCCCATAATCTCGTGCCAGCCTTGCAAGAGCAACAATGGCATACCGGGTTTTTTTTGAAAGAATCATCCTGAGAAATTTAGCTTCCGTCTAAAGTTAAGTATTTATACCCAATCAATTATGGTAATAGTACGAATAAAATGAAAATACATTATCAATACTTTTGTTCACCTTGTCGGTAGACATTATGAAATATATCTTTGTGCTTGTAATTATCATGATATTTCTGGTCGTGTTCTTCGGTGCAAAGAAGAAATCCGTCATTGCTCAGGAAAACATCAACGGGACAATCTCTCTTTCAGGGGCATGGGGTTTTTATCCTATGGTTATAAGATGGGCCGGGGAATTCAGGAAAATAAATCCTGACGTCAGGATCGACATTTCGGCCGGAGGTGCAGGCAAAGGTATTACAGATGCCCTGAGTAATATGGTCGATATCGCGATGGTTTCAAGGGAAATCTATTCTGAAGAAGTAAAAAAAGGTGCGTATGGAATTGCAGTTATAAAAGATGCTGTTGTACCTGTAATAAATGCATCCAATCCATCACTTGAGGCTATCCTGGCGAAAGGTCTTAAAAGAGATGCAGGTAATAATATCTGGATTACGGGTATGTACAAAACCTGGGCACAGGCTTTTAACATTAAAGGGACAACACCAATTCATATTTATACAAGATCAGATGCCTGCGGAGCCGCTGAAGTATGGGCAAAATACTTTACTAAAAAGCAGGAGGATCTTCTGGGAAGCGGAGTTTATGGTGATCCCGGACTTGCCCTGGCAGTCAAGAAAGATCCCCTTGGTATCGGATATAATAATATAGGTTATGCTTACGACAGTAAATCCAGGAAACAACTTGCCGGTCTCAGGGTTGTTCCGCTTGATATTAACGGGGATGGCAGGATTACGCCTGATGAGGATTTTTACGATTCGATGGATAATCTTATAACTGCGATCGCATCCGGAAAATTTCCTTCCCCCCCTGCAAGAGATCTTTTTTTCGTTACAAACGGGAAACCGCAGAAAGAGGTTGTTAAAAAATTCTTGTTGTGGGTGCTCACCGAAGGGCAGAAATACGTGAATGAAGCCGGATATATAAAATTGTCAGATGAAAAAATATCAGAGGAACTGAATAAGGTTCAATAGAATCATATGCAAAAGATCAGAATATTGAAGGACAGATCTGCCAGGTATTTAATGCTTGGCATTGCTGTTTTTACAATACTATTCTTACTCATAATCGGATTGTCTCTCTTTTTAAAGGCTTTGCCGATTATGAGGGAGAAAAATCCATGGATTTTACTTTCTTCTTCTGACTGGAAACCCTTTAAGGGGGACTTCGGATTCCTGCCCTTCATTATAAGTACCTTGTATGTATCATTGATAGCGATAGTAATTGCCCTTCCGCTTTCGGTATTAATAAGTATTTATCTCAATTCCTACGCTTCAAAAAGAATTAAAAGGTTCTTTGAACCTGTCGTTGACCTCCTTTCGGGGATACCTCCGGTAATCTACGGACTTTGGGGAACGCTTACAATTGTTCCGCTTATTTCAGGTAAAATAGCACCAGCATTTGTAGAGTTCTCAACAGGATATACTGTTCTGGCCGGTGGAATTGTCCTGGCAGTTATGATCCTTCCATTGCTAATCAGCATTATGGTGGAGATATTCCGTTCTATCCCCCGTGAGATTACGGATGCCTCTCTTTCCCTTGGAGCCACCAAATGGCAAACAGTTAAAAAAGTTATCCTCAGAAGATCTTTTTCAGGTATTATAGCAGCAACAGTACTTGCCTTATCCAGAGCCTTTGGTGAGACAATGGCCGTTCTGATGGTTTGCGGAAATATACCTGAAATCCCTCATTCATTTTTTGATGCATGTTATCCTCTGCCTGCATTAATCGCCAACAACTATGGCGAAATGCTCTCAATGCCCGGTTACGAGTCGGCTTTAATGTTTTCAG
Organism: Bacteroidales bacterium; assembly: GCA_038252165.1. Taxonomy (GTDB): domain Bacteria; phylum Bacteroidota; class Bacteroidia; order Bacteroidales; family VadinHA17; genus LD21. The sequence goes on from JBBSAP010000003.1 coordinate 54,927, forward strand.
CATTTCTTCTTTTTATTATAGTCGTTGCCTTTAATGGTATTTCAAGATTTACACTCAACCAGATTGAAAAAAAATATCAATTCTCTTAAACCGGTAAAATGTCAGAATTATAATGAAATACCTCGAAGAGAAAATCTTTAAAATCGTAATGATAATTGCGGCCCTGATTGTTCTTGGGGTCCTGCTTTTCATTCTGGGAACAATCTTTTATAAGGGATTTCCGGCTTTAACTTTCGATATGATCACCAAACTCCCTGGCGGAGGTTTTTACCTTGGAAAAGAAGGCGGTGTACTGAACGCAATTGTGGGGTCATTTTATATTATCTGCGGCTCAGTCCTGATCAGTCTTTTTATAAGCGTCCCTCTTGTAATGTACATTAACTTTTATCTCCCAAAAAAATCGTGGTTCGCAGGAGTTGTCCGGTTTTCACTTGATATTCTTTTTGGTGTGCCGTCTATTGTCTATGGTGCATTCGGATTTGGCCTGATGGTTTATCTTGGGATGAAAGCTTCCCTTCTTGGTGGAATAATAGCTGTGGCAATGCTGATAATGCCTGTCATGATGCGTTCATTTGATGAAGTTGCGATTCTGCTTTCAAATGATATTCCTGATGCACTGTTATCGCTCGGCGCCACAAGATATGAAATGACTAAAGTAATTATCCGGCAGCTTATGCCTGGCCTGATTACGTCCATTCTGCTTGCCGTTGGCAGAGGAATAGGAGATGCTGCAACAGTAATATTTACTGCCGGTTATACCGATAATATTCCCGTCTCACCCGGACAACCTGCAGCCACTTTGCCGCTTTCAATTTTCTTCCAGCTCGGGAGCCCGGTTGATGAGGTTCAAAACCGCGGTTATGCATCGGCAATAATACTCACAGCGATTATATTGATCCTGAGTTTTTCATCCCGGTTTATCAGTTCAAAATATTCAAAAAACAAAATATGAGTACAGTACTATCCAGTATTAGAAATGTTCCATCATCACAACTCAGGGTGATTGATGAAGAGTTATTGCTGACCAAAATCAATCAGAATCACACAATTCGAATTGAAAATCTTGATGTTCATATAGAGGACCAGCATATTCTGAAAGATATCAATATCAGCATCCCTGAAAAGAGCATAACCTGTATTATCGGACCATCGGGTTGCGGAAAAACCACATTACTGAAAACTCTTAACAGAATGCATGATCATATCCCTGAAGTCAGGATCAGCGGCAAAGTATTTGTTGATGGCGAAAATATTTATGGCAGCAACGTAAATGTCAATGACACAAGGAGGAAAATGGGACTCCTTGCACAGCGTCCCTGCCCTCTCCCGATGTCGATTTTTGACAATGTTGCCTACGGTCCCCGCATTCATGGAATAACAAGAAGAAAAAAAATTAACCAGACCGTCATCCAGTATCTTCAATACGTAGGTTTATGGGATGAAGTAAGGGACAGAGTCCGCTCTTCCGCAAACCGGTTATCAATAGGTCAGCAACAGAGGTTATGCCTTGCAAGAGGTCTGGCAATTGAACCTGAATATATTCTGGGGGATGAAGCTACCTCAGCACTCGACCCGCTTTCAACAAAAAAGATCGAAGATCTTTTTATCAAGCTGAAAGAAAAATATACGGTTATCCTTGTGACTCACACACTGAGACAGGCAAGAAGAATTGCTGATAATATTGTTTTTATGTATCTGGGGAAAATTGTGGAATCAGCTCCGACCGAAGAGTTTTTCAATAATCCAAAAAAACAGTTGACCAGGGATTATCTCTCCGGGAGTTTTAGTTGAAAATCAATGATAAAAAACCTGATCCCGGATATTCATTAATAATTAAAGTGTATGACAAAAGAAGAGTTAAAAGATCGGCTTACAGGGAAAAACACTGAAACCCAGCTCAGGGAAATCGTCAGTTTGTTCCCCGGGAAAACGCTTTTCACGACAAGCTTCGGTATTGAAGATCAGATTATTTCTCATATGATTTTTGAAAATGATATACCAGTGGATGTTGCCACTCTCGATACCGGAAGATTATTTCCCCAGACATATAAGGTATTCAATGAAACAATTAAAAGGTACCGGAAAAAAATCAGTGTTTATTTCCCCGATCATGAATCTGTTGAAAACATGGTGACAGAGAAGGGACCATTCAGTTTTTTTAGTTCACGTGAGAACAGACTGGAGTGCTGCAGGATAAGAAAACTGGAGCCACTGAACAGAGCCCTTAAGAATATAGAGTGCTGGGTATCAGGTATCAGATCCAGCCAATCGGATAGCCGTGGCCAGATGGATTGGATAGAGCTTGATGAAGAAAAGAAATTATTTAAGTTTTATCCTCTTTTCAGCTGGTCATTTGAGGATGTTGAGGTCTTCATCAAAGAAAACAATATTCCATACAATGTTTTAAATGACAAGGGCTTTGTCAGCATCGGGTGCGAACCCTGCACAAGGGCAGTGGAAAAAGGGGCCGATTTCCGTTCGGGAAGATGGTGGTGGGAGGCTGGAAACCAAAAAGAATGCGGCCTTCACATTAAATAAGGCACAACCGGATATTTTATAAAGATTGGGTCCCACGATTTGCGTGGTCGCAATGACAGTAAATATCTAAAACTCCTCCTATAAGGGGATGGGGATGTAAAATTCAAAATCAGTGAAAATGAAAATAAATAATGAACACCTGAAGGAACTTGAAGACGAGGCCATTTTTGTAATGAGAGAGGTGGCTGCCCAGTTTGAGAAAAAGGTAATTCTTTTTTCAGGAGGAAAAGATTCTATTGTACTGGCGCATCTTGCAAAAAAGGCTTTCTGGCCGGCAAAAATGCCATTCAGCCTGATGCATATTGATACCGGTCACAATTTTGAAGAGACTCTTAAATTCAGGGACGATCTGGCCAGGGAACTCGGAGTGGAATTAATTGTGAAATATGTCGAGGATTCCATTAACAAAGGCAGAGTCGCCGAAGAAAAGGGATTTAATGCAAGTCGTAACAAAGCACAATCAGTAACTCTGCTTGATGCCATCGATGAGTTAGGTATTGATGTTGCCATTGGAGGCGGACGCCGGGATGAAGAGAAAGCAAGAGCCAAGGAGAGGTTTTTTTCTCACAGAAGCGAATTTGGACAGTGGGATCCAAAAAACCAGAGACCTGAACTCTGGAATATTTTCAACGGGCATAAAAATATCGGAGAACACTTCAGGGTATTCCCTATCAGTAACTGGACAGAACTGGATGTATGGCAATATATTTTCAGTGAGCAGATTAAACTCCCCGGTCTTTATTATACTCACAGACGCAAAATATTCAGCCGTAATGGCATATATCTTGCCTGGGCCCCCTTTATGCAACTCAAACCACATGAAGAAGTTTTTGAGACGGACGTCCGTTGTCGGACAATAGGAGATATAACCTGTACCGGGGTAACACTTTCAAAAGCACAATCGCTCGAAGAAATTATTTCTGAGATTGCAGCTACAAGAGTGACAGAAAGAGGTGGAAGGTATGATGACAAAAGGTCAGAAGCCGCAATGGAGGACAGGAAGAAGGAGGGTTATTTTTAAAATTATGGAAAGCAAAATAAACGGTAATAAAAGCCTCCTGAGGTTTACAACTGCAGGAAGTGTTGATGATGGGAAGAGCACTTTAATCGGACGTCTTCTTTACGACAGTAAATCAATATTCGAGGACCAGATGGAACATATAGTTCAATCAGGTAAACGACTCGGGAGAGATGAACTTGATTTATCATTGCTTACAGATGGATTGAGAGCAGAACGCGAGCAGGGTATCACCATTGATGTTGCTTACAGATACTTTGCCACTCCTGCAAGAAAATTCATTATTGCCGATACCCCGGGGCATATACAATACACTCGTAATATGGTGACGGGAGCAAGTACCGCTGATCTTGCCGTAATTCTTATTGATGCACGAAAAGGTGTACTTGAACAGACAATCAGACATACATATATTGCATCGTTGCTTGATATCAGGCATATAATTTTCGCGATCAATAAGATGGATATGGCAGACTGGTCGGAAAAAGTTTACAATGAGATAAAGTCGGAACTTGCCATGCTTGTCAGAAAACTTGATATCATTGATGCACACTTTGTCCCAATAAGTGCCAAATACGGAGATAATGTGGTTGACCGGTCTGGAAACATGCAATGGTATAACGGCAAAACTTTTCTTACTCTTATTGAAACAATAGAAATCAACAAGAATAAAAATCCCGGGAATCAACGGTTCCCTGTACAAACAATTATTCGTCCCGGCACGTCTGAGTATCACGACTACCGGGGTTATGCAGGAAGGGTTGCCGGCGGGACATTCCGGCCCGGGGATAAGATCACTGCTTTGCCATCAATGATCAGCTCAAGGATTAAGAGCATAGACGTCATGGGTAAAAATCTGATGAAAACTAATGCAGGTGATTCCGTTGCTATTTCCCTTGAAGATCAGATAGACATAAGCCGCGGGGATATGCTGGTTTCTCCTGATGATCTTCCGACAATAAGTCAGGACATTAATCTTATGATCTGCTGGTTCAATGAAAAGCCTCTGAATGTTGGCGGAAAATATCTTGCCCGTCTGAATACAAATGAAGTCGAATGTGCGATTAAAAATGTTAATTACAGGATGAATATTGATACACTTGAACGTGATTATGAAAACATTACAATTAATATGAACGATATCGCCAATATCAGCATAAAAACATCCAAACCGGTGTTCTTCGACCCATATAAGAAAAATAATATCACAGGAAGTCTGATCCTTATTGAACAAGGAACAAATGAAACTGTAGCTTCAGGAATGATAATGGAGGAGTAATGCTTTATGCTTAAAATAAAATCCAATAGTTTTATTAAACAATTAAGGATGTTATCTGTTTAACTGTTGGTGAAAAAGGGTGTTTCCATATTATTTGCATTTGTGATGATCGCAACAATGTTCCACTTTTCAGTGGCAACCCATTATTGCGGGGGAAATATAGCAGCTTCGAAGGTATCACTAACGGGAAAGCTTGCAAGTTGCGGTATGGAGGATCCACAAAAGCAGTTGCCTCCTCACGGAATATACTTTTCGAAACACTGCTGTGAAGATGTAGTAAGTTCTTATTCGACAGATAATAATTACAGACCCTCATTTTTTAATATTCCTGAGTCTGATCAATTTAATTTTCAGGTATCAGTTTTACCTACAGGACATGCAGTCAGTCCATCAATAGTTTCTAAATCACAATTTTCAGATGAGAGCTCTCCCGGGGTGATGATTTCCACTAATGTGTACCTCTCTGAAGTTTGTGTTTTCCGTATCTGAGCCAGACATTTCTATACATTTTGCAAATGAGGCATTATTCTCATTTGTATTAATGCATTTATCTCAATTAATCTCTTAGTATTTACCATTTTAACATTTCTTACAATGAAAAAGAATCTTTTAGTAATTGGTTTTGTTCTGCTTTCAGCCTTAATATTCAACTCATGCGGAAGCAGTTCATCTAAAGAAAAACAGCCTGCGGCCAAAGAGGTTGCAACAGTCCGGTACACATGTCCGATGCACCCGGAAGTTGTAAGTGATAAGCCGGGTGATTGCCCAAAATGCGGAATGGCTCTTGTTGAAAAGAAATAATTATTTCAGCATCGGTTAACAGGTCACCGGGATCTCGCGGGTTACCGGTGTCCTGTATTAAACTTTAAATCATTACAAGAATAACAATCTGATGCTTAATCGAATAGTAAAATATTTTCTTGAAAACAGGCTTATTACTTTTATCTTCCTGATCGCTTTTGTGGTCATGGGATTGGTTACTATGCCGTTTAACCTGAAATCGGGACTCTTTCCAAGGGATCCGGTACCAGTCGATGCCATCCCCGACATTGGTGATAATCAGCAGATTGTTGCAACGGAATGGATAGGTCGTTCACCAAAAGATATTCAGGACCAGATCACCTATCCCTTATCTGCAACTTTATAGGTATCCCGGGTGTCCAGACAATCAGAAGCACGTCCATGTTCGGAGGAATCGAATCAATTGAAAGCTCCGGTACCGTGCAAACTGTTATTGAAGTAGTATCAAACACAGGCGGGATAGTGACTGATCGCCTTGTAAATATGGGTGATTATGTCTCCCAGGGAACGCAGTTGTTTAAAATTGCGGATCTTTCGAGGGTATGGATTTTATTTGATGCCTATGAAAGTGATCTGCAGTTCTTACATAAAGGAGATAAAATCTCATTCACTATCCAGGCATTACCTGGTAAAGATTATTCAGGGACCATAGCATTTATTGATCCGGTAATTGATCCGGTAACCCGGGTCGCGAAGGTAAGGGTTGAAAGTGGAAATCAATCAGGTAAATTAAAACCGGAGATGTTTGTCACAGGAATTGTATCATCATCTCCTGACGAATACCTTAATAATGTAATTATTCCCCGCTCCGCAGTTTTATGGACAGGAAAACGTTCCATTGTTTATGTTAAGCAAACAGGGACTGATGAACCTGTTTTTAAAAACCGTGAAATCGGGCTTGGTCCAATTCTCGGAGAAAGTTATGTGGTTACTGATAGTCTTTCTGAAGGAGAAGAGATAGTAACAAACGGAACTTTTAGTGTTGATGCAGCAGCACAGCTTGAAATGAAACCCAGTATGATGAATCCTTCCGGCGGAATTGTTTCTGTCAGTAACGATCACAATCATATGCAGGACATGGGAAGTATGCCTGAAGAAAAGGATTGAAACAGCATCGAAATCCGTGAGGGGAGTTATCTCCGCTTCATGGGATATCAATACCAGAAAGATACATGTAGGGTATAATGGTTCTGTAACTTCTCTCGATGCAATCCAGAAGGCAATTGCAGACTCAGGTCATGATAATGTCAAATACCGTGCACCGGATGAAGTTTACAATAAACTTCCCGAATGCTGTTTATATAGAAAGTGATCCGTTACAGAACAAATTACTTTTAGTTCTTAAGCAGAATATCTTTTATGGCCTTTTCAAAAGTTTGCTTTGGGAGAGCTCCCATTGCTGCCTGCGGCTCTCCTTCCTTAGGAATGAAAAGTAATGTCGGGATACTCTGAATGCCAAAAACAGAAGCCAGTTCCTGCTCTTCCTCGGTATTAACCTTATATATCATAATTTGTCCGGCATATTCACGAGCCAGGTCTTCCAGCACGGGAGCTACCATTTTGCAGGGCTGGCACCAGTCAGCATAAAAATCAACTATTGCAGGAAGAGTTCCCTCATATTTCCATTCCTTACCTGATTCATAGTTGAATACTTTTTCTTTAAATTCATTTGAAGTAAGATGTACCGTCTGTTTGATTGCTGTTTCCATTGTATATTAACTTATAAATTAAGATTTTGAAATAAATTACGCCGCAAAGATATAAATAGTTATTTTAAATCGCAATAGTATCACCTAAATCTTTTTAATATCACTATTTTTATTATTTTTGTAACCTGAATAAATTCATAATGGGAGCTATTTTTAATAAGGAATTATCGGAAGAGCAGTTGAAAGGACTGTTCCGGAGCGATGAAAAATGTTTTGAATTCCTTGCAGAAGTAAAGTGGGAGCATGGGTTTACCTGCAGAAAATGCGGCAATAAAAATTATTGCCCGGGGAAAACTCCCCATTCAAGAAGGTGCACAAAATGTAAAACCGAAGAATCAGCAGCTGCCGGAACTATCTTTCATAACTGCAAATTTCCCGTTCATAAAGCGTTCTACATAGCTTACAATGTCTGCAAGGGGAAAGAGGCTCTCTCATCCTATGAGCTTGCAAGGCGGTTATCGCTGCGGCAGATGACATGCTGGAATTTTAAAACAAAAATCAACCATGCAATTCAGGAAATGGATTCTCTGACTGAAAATGAAAGGGAATCAATTCAAAAAATCATGACTTAAAAATCAATGTAAATCTGAGAGATTTGTGTGGGGGAAAATATCTCATGCAGACTTCACAGATTGGTTTTACCTTGTGTCGTGCCAGTATAAATTTTCATCTGATCTTCATTATTATCAGATATCTTTGTTATCAAAATGTAAAAGATTTTTGCATTAATTGATTAATATCAATTAATTAGTTGATTTATATCATTAAGATTAAATATATGAAGAGGTTGAGGTTTATAATTATTATTTGTGTGTTGATGTTTTTTGCAGGGCACAAAGGAATTGCACAATCCAACACACAACAAATTGATTCTATGAAAATAAAAGAACAGACACGTAATTCTGCAGGTAATGGAAATGGGCAGAATGCAAAAGGCAACGGCAGCAATCAGACTGGTAACAGGAATGGTTATCAGACTGCCAAGCAGGTAAGAAGCGGTCGTCCGGATATGACAAGAGCCAGGGGAGCGCGTCCGCCATCAATTGTCAGGCCATCAGGATCAGGTATACCGAAAGGTGTTGGAAAGCCTGGCGGAGCTGGCCGCAAAGGAGGAAGATAAATCTTATCAGATTAATATCTAGTAAATGAAGATCTTCCGATTGAAATATAAGAGTCTGCTTCTGTTATTGTTGCCTCTGGGTGTTTATGCGCAGAATGGTTCCAATATTTCCCTGCCTGCGGCCGATACATCAAAAACGGAATCCAAAGCTGTCCGGCATTCATTATATACGGGAGCAGGATACGGGAGCAACATGATCTATCTTGGTTCAACAATTTCCGGGAATCAGCCATACGGTTATGGTAACATAACTTATGGTTTCAGGAATCAATTATATGCATCCATGTCAGCGGTTCATCTCTCCGGAACAGATCCATTTCTTGCATTTTATATAGGAGCTTTAAATTACAGCCATGTAATTAATTCATGGCTTGATATTTCAGCAGGTATTTACAGATACCAGGTACCTCCATCACTTACTGATACTCTTTTCAACAATTTTACATACGGTGATCTAACCCTAGGCTTTGACTGGAAACTGCTTTATTCGAAATTATCTGTCGGTGGATTGTTTTCAGAAGAAAATCAGGCTTATTTTCAATTCAGAAATTCAAGGTATTTTCAAACTCATGAATTCTTTAAAGGGAAAGCCAATATATCATTCGATCCATATGCAAATCTGCTGTTCGGAAAGCTCATTGAAATTGAAACCTCTGCAGAAACTTCTGTTGTTGTCTCATCTCCAGGCCGTATGTGGAGACAAAATAATACATCTCAGGGCACTTCAGCAATCACCTCAACTTCAGAAAGGTTTGGGATCAGGGAGGTTGATTTCGGCCTCCCGGTTGCGTTTAATACAGATTTCATGACTATTGAAGCTGAAGTAAATTACGTTCTTCCATTATATAATGATCCGAAGTATAGAAGTCCGCAAGGGTTTATCTTCATGTTGAGCGGCTTTTTCAGGATTTTCTAAATTTGCTTTATGAATGTATTGATTGTTGAAGACGAGAAAAGCCTTGCAAACGAAATAGCTTCATTCCTGAAATCAGAGCATTTTCTCTGTGATCTTGCTTTTACAGGAAATGACGCGTCAGAAAAAATAGAAGTTAACCTTTATGATTTTATTCTTCTTGACCTCGGTCTTCCTGATTATAACGGACTGGATCTTATCAATGAGGCAAAAAGAGCCGGAAGTGAAGCATCGTTTATAATAATCACGGCAAGGGGAGCAGTTGAAGACAAAGTAAAGGGACTGAATCTCGGAGCGGATGATTACCTTGCAAAACCTTTTGCACTGGTAGAGCTTCTTTCACGGATTAACGCTGTCGCAAGGAGAAAATTCAATGTCCCGGTCCGGGATATTGAGCTTGGAGATTTTGTAATGCAGGTTCAGGCACGCAAATTAGTTTGCAGGGGGGTTGAAGCAGATCTTACTAAAAAAGAGTTCGATCTTCTTCTATATCTTGTCCTGAATCATGATAAAGTTTTGACCCGCCAGCAGCTTTATGAGCATATTTGGGGGAATATTCTTGATGATCAATACGATAGTAATTTTATTGACGTTCACATTAAAAACCTGAGGAAGAAACTTAATCACCATGCACCTTCTCCCTGGCTTGAAACTGTCAGGGGAGTCGGTTACCGGGTGAGTACAGAATAACAGGTTTCTTTTGGCCGCAATATGATCCGACTGAAGTCCAAACTCGCCTTATTCAACCTGCTTTCAAAGCTGGTCTTTACATCATTGTTTCTTATTTTGCTTCCCTCTATAATTGAAAGGATAAATTTAAGGCAGGTCGATAATGATCTTATCCAGAAAAGAGAAAAAACCATAAGTCTGATAGAGAAAATCGGGATAGAGCCATTTATAAACTCTGACACATCTGACGCTTTCGGGAGCTATAATATTCTTAAAGAAGAGTTTATAAGCCTGGAAAGGTCTGATGCGGAAGGGGACCTCAACCTGATTGAAGTGAGTAACAGGATTATCGAGGACGAAGAAATTACTTATCGGGTTCTAAATTATACTATTATTGTGGATGGGCAGAAGTACCTTCTTGAAATCGGGAAAAGTCTGGCAAGCATACAGAATGCAAAAAAGAACATAAACAAGATAATACTTGCATTTTTGGTCTTTATAATATTGGTCACTCTTGTTACCGACCTGCAGTACACCAGGATTATATTGAATCCTCTTAAAAAAATAACAAATAAGCTTAAGGAGATTTCAAGTCCTTCAAAATTTGACAGGACACCTGTAAAGACAAACACCTCTGATTTTGTCGGTCTGGATAATGCTCTTAGGGATCTTATGATCCAGATTGATGAATCTTTTCAGAAAGAAAAAGAAATCACGGTTAATATTTCACATGAGCTTATGACTCCGATATCAGTTCTGAGAAGTAAGCTTGAGAACATTTTATTAAAAAGTGATATTGATCCTGAAACGGCAAATAAAATTGAAGAATCATTAAAAACCCTTCACCGGCTTCAAAGCCTTGTTAATTCACTGCTTCTTATTGCACGAATTGAGAGCCACCAGTATCTGCGCGATGATACCTTTTCCATCCAAAGTCTTCTGGGAGAAATCATCGATGAACTGAATCCTGTTGCAGAAGACAAAGAAGTTAATCTGACAGGCGATCTTATCTGCGACTATGTGATTAAGAAAGCCAACAGACCACTTGTCTTTTCGATGTTTTATAATGTGCTGAACAATGCCGTGAAGAATACTGGTCCCGGTGGGAAAATTAATGTGAGAAGTAATGTTATGCGCGGCAGGTTTCACGTAATAATAACTGATACAGGCAAAGGAATGAATGAAACTCAGATGAGTACTCTTTTCTCTCGTTTCAAAACAAGAAACGTGTATGATGACGATGGTACAGGAATAGGACTGGCAATTGCCAAATCAATAGCTGATTTCCATAATATAGAGGTATCCGTATCTTCTGAGGTTGAAAAAGGAACAATCTTTTATTTCATCTTCCCTGTAATTTCATGATAGCTTCATCTTCGCGATTTAGATTTGTCTTATTGAATTTTATTAATTTAAATAGTAAAGAAGATGAAAAAGACAATTTTTTTAGCAGCAGCGGCACTTATGATAAGTGCAGCCATGATGGCACAGAACGGTAATCAGACCCGGAATCAAAATCAGACCGGGACACAAGTCCAGAACCAGGCTCAGGATCAGACCCAGGTACAAGCACAGAATCAGGTTCAGAACCAGGATCAGAGAGGAACCAGGAGTCAGTCTGGTATCAAGACTCAGAAACAGGTCCGTGACAGGGTTTCAACCCAGGATTGCATGAATCCGCAGAGGAATAACTCGCAGGTACGCTCAGCCACAAGAAACAGCGGAGTATGCAATAATACTATGCAGCGAAGTGGCATGAGAATGTCAGGAAGTGCAACAGCAAGGCGCAGGTAATGCTTTCCCATATCAGGGTTTATTAAATGAGAACAAAGAAATTATGCTGATATTCATTTTTGGCATTTTTTCTTTGATCATTATTCAATTATTAATTAAAACTAAATTATATGAAAAGGCTATTTTTCACCCTTCTTTCAACAGTATTGGTTCTTATATTTGCAGGTTGTAATAAAACCACTGACAGTGGAAACGGACGCCTGATTATTAAAGTAACCGATGCTCCATTCCCGATAAGTTATATTGAATCGGCAAGTGTTACAATAACAAAAGTCGAGTTCAGGAAGGCTGGAGATGGTATCAGTGATGGCAATCCGTTTTCGGTTTTATGGGAAGGTTCAGCAGAATTTAACCTTCTTGAATTGAGAAATGGTATAGTTGCAGAATTGCTCGACCTGGAGATTCCTGCCGGAGAATATAACCTGATAAGGCTTTATGTTGAAGAGGCGCACCTGAAGATAAAAGATGGCGGAGACTTTAATGTAAAAGTTCCCGGTGGACGACAGACCGGCATAAAGATATTCATTAAGCCAGGCCTTATTGTTGAGGGAGGTCTCACTTCAGAGTTGCTGCTTGATTTTGATCTATCGGGATCATTTGTATTAAGAGGCAACATGGAGAGACCGGCTGGTATCAAGGGGTTTTTGTTCAAACCTGTTATCAGGGCAGTCAACTATTCAACTGCCGGAAGGCTTGAGGGAAAAGTCACGGAAAAGAACAATGCAAAAATAAAATCAGCTTCAATCATTGTGAAACAGGATACTGTTGTTGCAAGTGCAATTGCTGATACAATGGGTTATTATGCAATAATCGGCCTGCCATCAGGTAACTACTCTGTTCTGGCAGCAAAAGAGAATTTCGACACCGTTAAGGTTGATGATGTCAAAATAACCAATGGTAATAGAACTATACTGAACTTTGTTTTGCCCAACAGGTGACTCAGGTATTTAATCAGAGAAAAAGGGGCTGTCTCAAAAGTGTTGTAACCACCCCCAAACCCCTGCCTGCCGGCAGGCAGGCCCCAAGTGGGGTTTTATATAAACATCTGTGCATCAATAAGTCCCCCTTCGCCTTCGCGAAGCCGCTACAGCGAAGCTAGGCTTAGGGGTCCCGATAGCTATCGGGATAGGGGTAATCACTTAAAAAGAGGCTTTTAAAACAGCCTCTTTTTTTTATGAGCTTATTCTCATTAGTGATAAATCAGAATTATTTTTATATTTACGGGCTTTAAAAAGTAAAAATGTTTATAATAAACTGATAATCTGTATTAAAATGGACATGAAAATAATGAGAAAAACTGCAGGGATTCTTTTGGTCTCTGCTATTATCGGTACAAGCCTTTATGCACAGGACCGTAATGACGTAATTAAGTTTTATAATGAAGGGGCAAAAGCTATGCAGACTGATCCTAAGGCTGCAATTGCTGCTTTTGAGAATGTTGTAACCCTATCCGACAAAGTTGGAGAGACAGCAGCTGACCTTAAACAAAAAGCCGTTCAGGTATTGCCGGGATTATATGTAAAACTTGCATCTGCTGCCATTACCGAAAAAAAGCCGGCACCGGAAATTATTAAAGCTGCAAGAACTGCTGCTGGCATTTCTGAAAAATATGAAAATGCAACCGGCAAGGGAAACGCGGAGAAATTACTGGTACAGGGATATTATATGATGGGTACCGAATTTTTTACAATAAAAGATTATGATAATGCCCTGAAGGCATTTGACTCCCTTTTGGTAATCAATCCGGGTTATGCTACTGCAATTTATAACAAGGCTTTAATTTACATGAGCCAGAATAATGGCGCTTCCTTCGAAGAGACAATCAACTCATATCTTGGAAAGCTGGATACTATCAGGGATGCCGACAAGGTAAAACAAGCATCTACATTGGCACTTGAATATTTCCGTGCTGCAGGTTCACAGGCAATACAGGCAAATAACCATGATGAGGCTCTTGATCTGCTTAATAAATCGGCAAAATACGGAGACGACAAGGACCTGTTCTACTATTTTGCAGATGTTTATAACAAAAAAAAGAACTTCGACAGCGGGGCAGAATATGCACAGAAAGGCCTTGCCCTTGAAACAGGAGCTGCTGAAGCCAAGGCAAAGTTCTACTTCCAGCTTGGCCTTGCACAGTCTGGGAAAGGACAAACTGCCGATGCCTGCACTTCGTTTAAAAATGCCATGTACGGTCCATTTGCCGAACCATCAAAAGTGGAGAGAACAAACCTGAAATGCCAGTAGGTTTTAATAGTTTTAAATAATATATCCCGCAGGATCCATGATCTGCGGGATTTTTCATTTCAGAGAGTGTCGTAATCAGGAACATATTTTCGACCGGATTTGATCAGATAATTCTAATTAATAAATCAATCCTGATAAACATCTTAATATCATGTATATACAAAATTGCTTCTTGGTATTGATTTTCGAATATGTTTTTTCTGTTATTCAAAACCAAACATAATTCATTATATTCGGCCCCAAAATCTTTGCAATAAGATATAATTATTATAATCACTTATACATATGTTACTTCATCAGCAGTTTGTTTGTGTCGCAAAGAAACATGCCGGCAAGACGGCAGTTATTGATAAGGCAACCGGTAAGAATGTTACTTATTCCAGGGCTTTGATCGGAGCTTTGATCCTGAGTTCAAAATTTAATAAGTATGATAAGGGATTTATTGGCATAATGATTCCGACTTCAGCTGGCTGTGCACTTGCAACCGTTGGAGCGCTTATGAGCGGCAGAATCCCGGTAATGATAAATTATTCCACAGGAGCTGAGGAGAATGCAAGGTATGCACAGAGAAAATGCAAATTCAAAACAATCATTACTTCCAAAACATTACTGGAAAAGATCAACTGTCCGGTAATTGACGGCATGGTACTGATAGAAGATATTATGGCCGGTGTCACTACCGGCGATAAGCTTAAGGCGGCTTTGAAAACAAAACTTCCTGTCAGCATGATCCTAAACATTATTCATAAAGGGGATGAGAATGACGCAGCTGCAATCCTGTTTACAAGTGGAAGTGAGAAAGATCCGAAAGCAGTACCGCTGACTCACCGTAATATTGCTTCAAATATTCAAAATTTTGGCGGTTATGTTAAAATAAATGAATCTGATGTCATTTTGTCAAATCTTGTCTTTTATCATGTATTTGGGTTAACCGTAAATCTATGGGTGCCATTATATTACGGCATGACTATGGTGACTTATGCCAATCCTCTTGATTTTCAGACTATCTGCAAAATTGCCCGTGAGGAGAAACCTACAATAATGGTCGGCACCCCGAGTTTCTTCTGGGGTTATCTTCACAAATCAGAACCAGGAGATTTTAAATCGCTCAGGTTAATGGTTGCAGGAGCTGATAAATGCCCCGACGCCCTGAGGGAAGGATACATGAAAAAGCATGGTGTCACACTTCTTGAGGGTTATGGAGCTACTGAAACATCACCGGTTATTTCTGTAAACTCAGTTGAATTTAACAGACCCGGCAGCACCGGAAAGGTAATTCCAAATGTCCGGGTCAGGATTGAGAACTTTGAGACCGGAAAAGAGTGCGCAACAAGGGAAGTAGGTAAGATCCTTGTAAAAGGAGACTCTGTAATGAATGGATATTATGATGATCCGGAACTTACAGCTGAAGCTCTTACCGATGGGTGGTATAACACCGGCGACATGGGATTTTTTGATGAGGATAACTATCTGTGGCATGCCGGCCGGTTCAAGAGGTTTGCAAAGATCGGTGGAGAGATGATATCACTTGTTAAGGTAGAGAATACCCTTGAGAAATATCTTCCGGCAGGCATATCCTGTTGTGTAGTTGAGGTATCGGATGAAAAGAAGGGATCATACATTGTGGCAACTGTCTCCAGTGAGGTAAACAAGACTGAAATGCTGAGGAAGATGTTAAAAGACCTGCCCATTATCTCTCTTCCAAGGCAATTTATTGTCATTAAGGAGTTACCTATGATGCCCACCGGAAAGATAGATTTCCGAAGTGTTACCAGGATTGTCCAGGAGATATTCATTAACGCCGGCAATGAAGCATAATGCAAATAGATTACTGCTTCTTATAGCTTATCCCTTCATCATAATTGAAAAGTGCATAACCTTCTCCTTCAAGATAGCCCGGAACGTCCTCTTTCTGACTTTCAACAGCAGCATCTGAAAAAGGTGTCGAAAAAGGCATCTTCCCTGAAGGATTAAACTTACCGGTTATAACATCAAGAAGAGCATCGGGTGTTGTTCCGAATGTTGCAAGCACACCTTTTATGCCGGCTTTGGTTTTATCATTGTAAACCTCATCGATAACCCATGGATTTGTATAGTTAATTGCCAGGATAGTCGGCTTTCTGGCAGATATTTTATTTATATAGGCAACATCGATGGAATTCCTGGATAACGAAACAGAGATCGGAGCTCCGGTTGAACCGAATAATGCATTTCCTGTTGGTGTAACCCATAAGATAACCAGATCCGCTTCTGCAGGGTTTTTTACAAATTTAACCGGATACTTATTGTCATTTGACGCATAAATTTCTGGCTGAACGGGTTGGTCAGGCCCAGGATTTCTCTTAAGCGCTTCAAAATAGACTTTTGTTTCAGGCTTAACCGGCAATGCATCATTCTCATTCCTTAAAAGAACGATGGATTTTCTCAATGCAAGATCAGCTCTTTCTTTGAACCTTTCGTTGTTTACTATTTTCTCTGCTGCATCAGCATCAACATAAGGATTCTCAAAAAAGCCGAGGTCAAATTTTTCCCTGAGCAGAAGCAGAACCGAATTATCGATTAATCCAATGTTCACCATATTATTATTCACTACCTCTAAAAGCTCAGCCGGATCTGAAATGCCGGAAAAAATATTTACTCCTGCTTCAAGTGCTTTCTTATAACGTTCAGACACGGTAAGTTTTTCAACGCCCCATATCATGTTATGAATCGGGCCGGTATCGGAGTTAATTATTCCCTTGAATCCCATTTGTGTTCTGAGCAGGTCATTTATGACACCTTTATTAAAGGCATATCCCACCTCTTCATACTCTGTTCCCGACGGCATGGAATAGTACGGCATGATTGCTGAAGTGCCAGCATCAATGGCTGCCTGGAACGGGATAAGATTATTCCTGAACATTCCACCCGGATAGATTTCTTTTTTACCAAAGTCGAAGTGGGAGTCCTGGCCTTTCTCACCTGAACCGCCTCCAGGAAAATGTTTTATTGTAAGCGCAACTGAAGCCGGACTTAATTTTTCTCCCTGGAAGCCATGAACGATCTCCCTGATAATTTTGGCCACCCATTCAGCATTTTCACCAAATGTTCCGTTAATTCTCGACCATCTTGGTTCGGTTGACAGGTCAGCCATGTACATGTATCCCTTTCTGAGTCCGACAGCGGACCATTCCTGCCTTGCAATATCTGCAAACTCCCATGTCAGAGTCAGATCGCGCATAGCCGAAAGTCCCAGCTCCCCGGGCCATTTTGAAAAAACCGTTGATCCTACACTTGCTCCTATTGCTGCATTTGTGGTGATATGGTTGCGGGGGTTAGATGCAATTATAGCAGGAATTCCCAGTGGTTCACTTTCACATAAAGACTGCAGCTTATTTGCCCATTCAGCTGTTATCCTTGCGCTCTCGTTTGCCCTGAGGATGAAATGACGATTATGAAATTCCTTAACCATTCTGGTAGTACCTGCCGGACTACCCATATTTGAAAAACGCTGCATATTTCTTGTCTGGGTATCTCCTCTGGCAGTATCCCTTGCACCAGGCCTGTTTCCACCTAAATTAGTTGCTGTTCCGCTCTCTTCAAGATCACTTGCAGTCAGTTTGCCATCAGAACTCTCTGCTCTTCTTGATCCTACCATATTAAGTGAGTTTATAAGCATAAAGCCGGCTTTTTCTTCAAGCGACATTTTTGAAAGCAGGTCCCTGCTCCTCTCTTCTGATGTTAAACGCCAGTCTTCATATTTGTCAAGCTTCCCGTTTTTATTGAGATCCTTGAATTTTAAACCATGTTTTTCAATTACGCTGACCGATCTGGTCCCAAGAACAGGCTGGACTAATTTATCTTTCTCTGAGGAACACGAGGCAATAACAATCATAATAATCAGAGAGATTACCAGAAATGAATTTGTACTTTTCATGATAAGGCTATGTTATGTTAATAACTAAGAACTATTTTGTACTGCTTTGAAGTTAATTCGGTGGGGCTGTACTTTAATCCATCAAATCAGGTTTTTGTCTTTAAAGACTGTATTATGGGTAAATTTAGGAATACTTATTGATTTTATGACTTCTGATGAAGTATCTTTGTTCCCTGAATGACAGAATCTTTCAGTGTATGAACACATCCCGGCGTAAATTCATTTCGACAACTGTAACAGGTGGTCTGGCTGCTGCAACGTTACCATTATCCTATTGTGGAACAGCAGAGATATCCAATGTGTCTGCTGCAGATGTAATATCAAGGTATGCAAAGATTGATGAAATACTTAAAAAACCCATATTGAAAAAGGAGCTGTTTGCATCTCCAGTAATCATAGAAACCCTTGAATTGCTGCGTTTTGAAAACAGTTTTTTATGTCGGGTGCGTTCAAAAGACGGAGCGGAAGGAATTTCGGTAGGTCACAGTGACCTTTCCACCCTCTTTCCAATTTTCCTTAGAAAGTTGCAGGGGTTTTTTGTCGGCCAGGATGCTCGGGAACTGGACTTGATTCTGGATAGGATTTACATTTACAATTTCAATTTCAGATATAATGGCATTGCTCTTGGCCTGCCATTGGCAACTATTGAATTTGCCATACTCGATATGCTTGGTCACATTGCAGATAAACCGGTGGGGAAATTGATCGGAGAAATCCATACTCCTGAAGTTGCTGTGTATGTGGCTACCGAGTTTCGTGAAAAACCACTGGAAGAGCATTTTGATCTCATTAAAAAAGCAGTAGCTGAATATGATGCTCATGCACTTAAAGTTAAGGTTGGTTATCAGTACGCCGGAACAAAAGATATTCATTATCAAGGTGTACCCGGAAAGACTGAAAAATTAGTACCACTCCTTCGTCAGGCATATGGTAATAATATGTCTCTCTATGCTGATTCAAATGGTTATTATGACGTAAAAGAGGCAATACGGGTAGGTAAACTTCTTGAAGAATATAAATATAGTTATTTTGAAGAGCCAGTAATGTATGACCATTTTGAAGATATCAAAGAGGTGGCAGATGCACTTGCAATACCTGTTGCAAATGGCGAGCAGGATCAGAGCTTTGTCCATTTTCGATGGTCACTTGCAAATGGTGGTCTTGATATTGTTCAGCCTGATATTTATTACTTCGGAGGAATGATTCGTTCGATGAAAGTGGCACTCATGGCAGATGCATTCGGGAAAACTATTGTCCCTCACATGTCGGGCGGGGGTCTGGGATTTCTTTATGATTATATACTTGTATCCGCTGTTCCCAATGCCGGAGCTCATCATGAATTCAAGGGACTTGATACAACAGTAATATTTGAATGCCCGACATCGCCATTGAAAGTCGTTGAGGGTAAAATTAAAGTTCCCACCGGACCAGGAATGGGTGTCAATATTGATCCGGATTTTATTAAAAAGCACCGGGCTGTAAAAATGTAATAGTAAAAGCTGTTCTATTTACGGTCGATATTGATATCAAGCATTGATTCCTGGTCTTCAACTGGTTCTAAGTGGGTAAATACTGTAGTCTGGGCATCCGGGAATAGGTTACGGATATCTTTTTCTATCTTTTCTGCAAGGGTATGACCCTGATGAATATTCCATTTCCCTGGCATCTGAAGCTGTACAGAAATAAATTTTCGTTGTCCCGACTGCCTTGTCATCAGGGAATGAAATGCTATATTTTGCTGCTTATATTGATCCAATAACTTATTGATCTTACCTGTTTCGTCTTTCGAAAGAGCCGTATCGAGTAAGCCTGAAGCCGACCTTCTTATAAGCTGATAACCTGTCCATATAATATTAAAAGCAACTCCTATTGCCACAATTCCATCGAGGACCAGCCAACCTGATAGCTTCACAAGGGCAATTCCCAGTAAAACACCTCCGGATGTCACAACGTCAGTCATCAGGTGCTTGCCATCTGTTTCAAGTGTTATCGAATTATTCTTTTTCCCGTTTTTAACTAAAATAGTTGAAACTATTAAATTTATGATAGAAGCAACGACGGCAATCAGTAAACCCATTCCTACGTTTTCCAGAGGTTGCGGATGGAGAATTCTTGGAATGGCTGACCAGATAATACTGATGGCAGCCAGAACTATTAAACCACCCTCAATGGCACTTGAGAAATATTCGGCCTTGTTATGTCCAAATTCATGTTGTTCATCAGGTGGTTTTTCGGCCAGATTTAACATGATTAAGGCGACAACCGCGGCAACAAGATTTACACATGACTCAAGTGCATCAGATAATAATCCGACTGAGTTTGTGAGAAAATATGCCGCAAGTTTTAACGAAATGGTTAATAAGGCAGCAACAATTGAAAGATAAACGTATTTTTTAAGTGATAATGTAGCCATTGATAAATTATTATGTCTCATAACCTCAATTCCCGTTAAGAGCTGGATGCTATATTCTAAAACCGGGGATG
The DNA here is from genome assembly GCA_038252165.1 of Bacteroidales bacterium. Taxonomy (GTDB): domain Bacteria; phylum Bacteroidota; class Bacteroidia; order Bacteroidales; family VadinHA17; genus LD21. Next base: position 75,415 of record JBBSAP010000003.1, read on the forward strand.
CTTATCTTATTTTGTAGTTAAATCTCAATAAAGTTGCTTCCCCTGACCCTCCTTCATTTGAAATAAGCAAATCCCCGTTATTTAAAAATGTAATACCTTCAGGTTGATTAAATAATACCGGATCAAGTTTCTCCATATATTCAAGAGTCCCGTTTAAATCAAAAACAAAAAGTATTTGTTCAGTGCCTGAAATCAGAAAAAGCTTATTAGTCAAAGGATGAATTCCTATTGCAGAAGTTCTAAGCTCAATTTTTGGTTCAGATTTCTCATTTTTTCCCCTGGTTACCGGAAGTTTAAGTTTATTCTTAATGGCATAATCTTTAATCTCTTCAAGATCAAATTTTATAACAGGTTTATCAAGAAGCTGTTTTGTATCAAGGCTGAAGCCGTATAATGCCCTTTTGCTTTTATTCTTTCCTTCAATATTGCTTTTAGGGCCAATTAAAAGCATATTTTTCATTTTAAAGTAACAGAGCCCTTCATTATCCTTTGCAGGAATTTCTGTTTTATATGATATACCTGTAAGTCCGGCAGAATTATAATCTGGTATTTCAAATAATACTCCATCACTTCTTAATACAAATATTTTATTATCCGTCCTTGCTACTCCTTCATAATCTCCATCGCCATGAAAAGCAAATTGCTTTCTGATACTGTTTTTAGATATATCATAAATAACAAGGAAACCATTTTCATCCTGTATGCAGGCAACAGTTGAATTGTCAATTTCTGTAATTCCGGAGATTTCATGAAGGATTCCCGGTAAAAAGTCAATCTTATCCGGACTTGAAAGATCATACCCGACAGTATTGTAGTTTCTCGCGGCTTTTAAAGTTTGAACTTTGCCGTCGCTATCTTTGACTTTGCAGCCTAAAATGCTTAATAAAGTAATAATCAGGATAGAAAAATATTCCATCTTATAAAGAGATTTCCTTTATAGGTTAAAAAATCACTGTAAAGCCGGGCTCCTTTATCACCGCTTCCCGTTCAGATTAAACTGACATGCTGTGGTTACAGACCGGTTTAATGTTACAAATATACATTTCAAAAAGAGGAAGCCATAACGGTTTCATGTAAAAACGTTGTGATTCCATGAAAGGAGTCAGGCTTGATTATACTTATCTATATCTTTGTCTCCAAATAACAAAGTATTGATGAAATTGAATTTTTGCAGTCTTAGCAGCGGGAGCAGCGGGAATTGTTATTACCTGGGTAACGAGTTCCATGGAATTTTGATCGATGCAGGAATTTCAGCAACCTCCATTCGAAAATTTCTGAAGAATATGGATATCTCCATGCAGACCATTATGGGTGTCCTTATAACACATAATCATATAGATCATATCAAAGGATTGGAAGTTCTTACAAGGAAAAATAGTCTTCCCGTCTTCACTACCAATAAAATCTGGAAGAGCATTCTCACTCCCTGGAAGAAAATATCCACTGACTGCATCCGCGAAATCCCGTTAATGCAAAAGTTCCACCTGGCAGGTTTTGATATTGAGGCTTTCCCTGTTTGCCATGATGCTCCCGAAACCATAGGGTTCCACATTTGTGCCGGAGATAAAAAAATAACAATTGCCACCGATCTTGGACATATTTGCCAGACTGCTGCCCCATATATAAAAGCAGCTAACCTGCTTGTAATAGAGTCAAATTACGATGAGCAGATGCTGGTGAATGGCAAATATCCTCATTTTTTAAAAGCAAGGATACGGTCAGATCATGGCCATCTGGGGAATCATCAAACCTCGGCATTTCTGGCAGATAATATCAATGAGAATCTCAGTAATATATGTCTGGCCCATCTGAGTAAAAACAACAATACACCCGAACTGGCGCTTCAGTCACTTCAGCAGACTTTCTCTGAGCGGGGTATTACCATTAACTGTCAGCAGCAAATTTCAGTTCTGAACCGGAATATGCCTACTGATATGATAAAATTGACCGAATAGACAACAGACTTTGCTTATTATACCTTTCAAGTCGGTGATTCACCTGTAAAAATCATCCATTTACCGATAAATCATTTACTCAACGCCATTCCAGGTATATATTTGAGCATGATCTATAATCCTTTAAAACAATACCGATGAAAAAGATCTTGTTGTCATTTGCCGCAGTTCTGTTTTGCATGTCGTTAGTGGCACAAAACACCGCCAACCTTAAGATGAACCTGGAGAAAAACAAGGTTTACCGGTTAAGGTCTGTTTCGGAGCAGGTTATTACGCAAACTGTAAACGGGGTTCAGCAGACCACCGAATCGAAAGTTAATTATACACTTTCGCTGAAAATGATTGATGCGACCTCCGATTTTATGATCACTGAAGTACATTTTGATACCCTGATTACCAATACCAATACAATGGGGAAAGTGGCCACTATGAGTTCAGTCAGCGAAGGGGATATCAAATCGGCAAAAACGGCTGATATTATGTCATGCATAATGAACCGGTTAAGTAAAAATGCCCTGTATGTTAAAATGGATTTTACAGGCAAACCATTTGAGATCGTGAATTCAAAAATACTGTCCGACCTGATCATGAAAGATACAAGTTCCATTACTCTTGCCGGTCAGACGGCCGCTGCTGTTAAAAAGGAGATAACAAATATGATCAGCGATAATTCTTTAAAAACGATAATTGGAATGTTTACCTGGTTCCTGCCCGGCAAACAGGTTTCCACCGGTGATACCTGGAATGTAACACAACAGATGAATTCCGGTGGAATGATGCTCGATATAATTACCACTTTTCATCTTGACGGATTAAATGGCTATAATGCAAATATCACTGTCGAATCAGTTATAAAGGCAGCAGAGAATGCAGATCCTATCGAATCGGGCGGTGCTAAAGTGACATATGGCGACTTAAAAGGATTGAGCAAGTCGACCATGGCGATAGATATACGTACCGGACTGATAGTTGAAGATAAAACAAAAACACATATTGCCGGAAACCTGGGTATCAGTGCTCCGGGATTCAGCATGCAGATGCCCATGGATATTAACGGGGAATCGAAAGTTATTGCATTGCAGTGAATTGAACCATAAGTAAAATGAAGAAATATATAGTCTGGTTACTTCTTTTTTCCTCTGTTACTGCTCAGGCCCAGAATATCAGGGGAAAAGTATGCCTTGAGAAAGATAAGTCTCCCGTGCCGTTCGCCTCTGTCGGTCTGCTTCAGCTGCCTGATTCATCAACGATTACCGGGGTAATTACTTTAACCGACGGAGGCTATGTGCTGGAAAAAATAAAACCAGGCAATTATTTTATAAGGGTAAGTTTCGTTGGTTATAAAACCAATGGTAAGGGAGTTGTTGTTGAGGCTGGAAATGCTGAAGTTTCCGTTGATACAATTTATTTAAATGAAACAACCGCAAGTTTAAATGAAGTCACTGTGGTAGGAGAACGGCTGAAGGGCAAGGAAATGGTTGACCGGACTGTTTATGCCATTCCTTCAGTTGTATCCAAATCAGTAAGTAACGGATATGATTTATTAAAAAGAATACCCCAGGTTAATGTCGATTTTCAGAACAATGTTACACTAAACGGCAGCAGTAATTTTATAATCCAGGTGGATGGCCGACAGCGCGATAAGGAATACCTTGCAAGACTTCTTCCTTCAGATATTGAAACTATTGAAATTATAAGCAATCCATCCGGCAAATATGAAGGCAATATCGATGGTGTGCTAAGCATCATCCTGAAAAAAGAAGCCAGGTTTGGAATGAACGGTAATATTGGTCTAAATATTAAACCATTTAACAAGATCACCCGTCAGGAAACAGGCAGTCTGGATTATGCTCTCGGTAAAATAACATTTTATGTGACTGCCTTTAATGTTGCACAGAGTCTCGATATCAGTAACATAATTGAAAGCCGTTTCACAGCGATCGATTCAACGATCAGCCTTTCGGCGACAGGAGGAATAAAAGTGACAATGTCGACAATCAACAGCGGATTCGATTATTACATAAACGATAAAAACAGCCTGAGCTTTAACGTCAGTTACAAACCTATAAATCAGGATGTGGATCTGTTAAGCGAAACTTTCCTGTATAAAAATGATGTTCCCTTAAATACGATTTCATCACTTACATTCAATGGTTCTAAAAGCGATGAAAAATCAGCTTCCCTCTTTTATAAAAAGACATTTAAAAGACCGATTCAGGAATTCACGGCCGAGAATACATATTATAATTTTAAATCAAACGAAGAGAATAATTTTAAGAATACCCGGTACCTTTATAATACAAGTTCGGTAATCGATACTTATATCAGGTTTGAAGACAATCTGAACGAACGGAATTATTATTCGGTGAAACTGAATTATATACAGCCCATAGGGATGTCGGCAAAAATTGAAACAGGCTATCAGTTATATTACCAGCAATTGAGCTACGATTTTAAAATAAATAATCAGGTGTCCGATAATCTGTTTGAATACGCCGAGTTTCGGAATTCAGTTTATGGCGGAATAACGTATAATCTGAAAAAAATCGGATTTCAGACCATGCTGAGGGTTGAAAAAAGCCATATCAGGGCTGATTCTGTTAACGATCCGGATTATTCCTGTTTCCTTCCTTCCGTCAATCTTCAATACAAGTTTTCGGCATCACATAATTTGAAATTTACGTATAACCGGAGAATTAACCGGCCGGGAATTTACGATATGAATCCGTATTACAGAATAGACCAGAATTACAATGTTTCCCAGGGGAATCCCGGTCTGAGGCCGGATTATCGCGACCGTCTGCAGCTTACATATACCTGGAACTTTGGCAGCAACTATTTTTCCCCTTTTGTTTATAAGGAATATTTTTCCGATAAGGTGGGAACCGAATATCGGATAGTTAATTCACCCGCCGGCAACAGATTGACAACGTTTTCCAAACCCTTCAATCTGCTCAGCGGATATGAGCTGGGGGGTGGGATAAATACCATGCTGTGGTATATAAATATCAATGCAACAATATATAAAGGACATTTAAATGAGTACACGGGGCAATCAATTTCAATACCTGCCAGGGATTATTTCTCCTGGAGTATAACCAGTACAGCATATGCTAATTTTGGTAAAAACAAGAAAACAACTGCATTTGCTTTCTTGAGTTATACCGGGGTAAACATCAACGCTCAATCCAAAACATACAGCACTCCTTTTTATGGCCCGGGTATCCAAACGCAAATAAAGGACCACAGTATTGGAGTGGTATGGGTACTGCCCCTTTCAACGCATGTAAGATTAAGCAGAACCGAAACCGAAACGACTGCTTTTTACTCAAGAAATATTATAGGATTTGACGCTTCAAATTATATCCAGTTCATGTATTCATTTAAATTCAACAAAGGGAAGAATGTTAAAAAGCTCAACCGGAAGATCGACGTGGAGAGCGATAGCAAGAGCAAGGCAATCATGAACTGATTATATTAAATAGAATTTCACTCATCTGAAGAGCGGGTTCAGGTATAGTTTTTACCGTTTCACCTGTTTTTTACAACCATATCCTTCACTAAATTGTACTTTTGAAAAAAACCGAAGGATATGAAAACACTTAAATTTCTTTCCATTGTTATTTGTTATCTCATCGTAACAATTGGAATACCGGAGCAAATTAAGGCACAGGGGTTGAATAATAATCCTGCCCTTGATGAAAAGGTTAAGAAATTCCTTTCCGATCATTCAGGGCAATGGCACGATCTTAATATTTCATCAGCTGATGGCCAGCTGCTGTATGATATTATCATCAAGGGCAATTATAAAAGTGCGCTAGAAATAGGTACATCAACCGGACATTCAGGTATATGGATAGCATGGGCACTCAGTAAAACAGGCGGCAGGCTTATAACTGCCGATATTGATGCAGAAAGACATAAGCAGGCACTTCAGAACTTTAAGGAAGCCGGACTTTCAGAATACATTGATGCCCGCCTTACCGATGCACATGAACTTGTTAAAGTGCTTAAGGGTCCTTTCGACTTTGTCTTCAGTGATGCAGACAAGGATTGGTACAAGAACTATTTCATTGATATTGATCCAAAACTGAAAGTCGGCGGATGTTATACTACCCATAATATTTCCGACAGAAGCATGGGTGGCTATGGGAGAAGCGGAGGCAGGGGAGGAAGCGGAGGGTCAGGAGATTACCTCGAATACGTAAGGAGTTTAAAAAACTATGAAACCACATTGCACAACGGCACATTAGTTAGCTATAAGAAAGCTGAAAAATAACCTCAGATGATCTGAAATATAACAGATTAAAGAAAAACTTATGTGCTTTTCAAGTTGATGAAATCAAATTCAGCAAAACAGTATTTCAGGATCGCGTTGCTTCTTTCGCTGGCAATTGCGATAACAATTCATTTTCCGGTTGTACTTGAATACTTTTTTCGGGATGAAGCAGGCAGGAGCAATCATAGATTCCTGTTGAGCTTTACCCATCTGGGAGGGCATCTTGTTATAACCTATATTGTTGCGTTTCTTATGTTTACACTGAATTTCTTCATTTTAAAACCTGTAGAGACTCATACAAAACTTACAATATTGAATATTTTTCTTGCGATTGTACTTACTGTGGTTTCTGTTTATATACTTAATTATCTGCTGTTTTCATTACAGGACATGATTGATACCGGACCACGTCCGGGAGGGCGGGGACGCAGAGATGAATTTGACTATACTAATTTTTTTGTTTCGGGCCTGGTTATTGGTTGTACATTGATCATACGTTTGATCTTCCAGAAACAGACCATTTCACTTGAGAATGAGACTTTAAAAATGGAAGCTTTGCAAAGCCAGTTTGAGTCTTTAAAGAATCAATTAAGCCCTCATTTTCTTTTTAATTCACTTACTGCACTTAAAACATTGATTAAGGAGGCTCCTGACACAGCCCAGAATTATATTAACAGCCTTTCAAGGGCACTCCGCTATACCCTGAAAAGCAACGAAAAACAGCTTGTATCACTTAAGGACGAAATTGATTTTATGGAATCTTATTTATTTTTGATCAGGCTGAGATTTGGTGAGAACCTTTCAATTAATACAAATATTAAAGAGGACCTTTTATCATACAATTTACCGCCTCTTACCATTCAGACACTCGTTGAAAATGCAATTAAGCATAACGAAATCAGCAAGAGAAACCCGCTGAATATCAATATTCTGACGACTGATAGTGAAAGCCTGATTATAATAAATGATATTCATGAAAAGATTACCGGTGAAGAAGGTACAGGGATAGGTCTGGCTAATCTTTCAAAACAATACAAGCTGCTTATCAATAAAGAAATTAACATTCGCAAGGAAGAAAACAAGTTCAGCGTGGAAGTCCCATTAATCAGGCCATAAAAAATGAAGGCGTTAGTAATTGAAGATGAAATTCTTGCATCAAAACATCTGCTTCAGGTACTTGAGGAGGCCGGAGATATTTCGGTTATGGCAGTTCTTGAATCGATAACTGAAACAATAGAATGGTTCAGAGAAAATCAACAGCCGGATATTGTCTTTATGGATATCCATCTGGCTGACGGATCCGCTTTTGAGATATTCAAACATACAGATATTGCCTGTCCGATAGTCTTTACGACAGCTTATGATGAGTATGCACTAAAGGCATTTAAAGTCAACAGCATTGATTACCTCCTTAAACCAATTGAGATGGCTGATGTTCAGGCTGCACTGAAGAAACTAAAGGGATTATCTGGTTCTGAAAGCATGAAATCTGCCCTGGACAATTTCATTACTTCCTACGGAAAAACTTCTAAATACAGGAAGCATTTTCTTATCCCCTCAAAGGGAGACAAGCTAATCCCGGTCCAGACAGACGAACTGGCATGCTTCTATATAAATACAGGAATAGTAAAAGCATTTTCACCCGACGGCAGGACTTACAAATTTGATTATACACTTGATGAACTTGAAGAAATGCTCGATCCTGAATTATTTTTCCGTGCCAACCGCCAGTATATAATTTCACGGACAGCAATAAGGGATATCGACCTCTGGTTCAACAGCCGTCTGTCGGTGAATTTGAAAATAGGAGTTCCGGAGAAAATACTTATCAGTAAAGCCCGCATCGCGGAATTCAAAAAATGGTTTGGGGAATAAGAAAATTCAACCTGTTGAACGGATGTTTCAGCTTCATTTTTTTCAGCTTCAACCTGTTTTAAAATTATTGGCATTTCATAATCTATAGATTTGAATTTATAAAATTAATATTCATATAAGGATGCGAAGAAAATATGCCGGATTAAATAAAAAGGTCAATCGATTTCTAATGATTGCTTTATTATTGTGGATCCAGATTAATACTATTGGTCAGGAAGCAGTAAAGCTGAAAAGGATTACTGTTCCTGTTGAATTTGACGGCATGCCGCAAGAATCAGCCTGGCAATCCCTTGATCTGTTTTCCCTGACAATGCATAAGCCAAATTTCGGTTCTCAGCCTTCAGAAAAAAGCGAAGTGAGGATCGGATACGATGACGAATTCCTCTGGGTCGCCGCCAGTCTCTACATGCAGGATGTATCGAAAATATTTGCAGTGACGAAGAAAAGAGATGAGCAGCTTTTTGATTATGACGCTTTTGGAATTATTCTTGACACATACAATGATAATGAAAACGGTCTGGCGTTTTTTACAACGCCAACAGGTCTAAGAACTGATTACACGATCTCAAATGATGCTTCAGGAGGAGGTGGTGGTCCCGGCGGACCTTCATTTATGAATTCCAGCTGGAATACTTTCTGGGATGTCAAAACATCAAGGGATGATAAAGGATGGTACGTTGAAATGAGGATTCCTTTTTCAAGCCTGAAATTTAAATCTGATAATGACATTGCAACAATGGGATTGATAATAAGCCGTAATATAAGCGCAAACAATGAAACAGACAGTTATCCGGCAATAGATCCCAAATATGGATTTATGGCAGTTAATAAACCTTCACTGGCACAGACAATCGAAATCGAAGGAGCCAGGCCAACAAGACCTTTGTATGTTTCACCCTATGTTTTGGGAGGCTATTCCCGCGACTGGTCTTTTAACGAAGAGGAGACAGGCTATGTTAAAGAAGACAATCCACAGTACAATGCCGGTGTTGATTTAAAATACAATATCAACAGTAATCTTACCCTTGACCTTACCGCAAATACCGATTTTGCCCAGGTTGAAGCAGACGATCAACAGGTAAATCTTACAAGGTATTCACTTTTCTTCCCTGAAAAGAGAATGTTCTTCCAGGAACGGTCAAGCCTGTTCGATTTCAGTCTGGGCGGACATTCCGATAACCTGTTTTACAGCAGAAATATCGGGCTCGCCGGCCGCGATCTTATAAGATTATACGGAGGAGCAAGAATAGTTGGCAGAATGGGAAAATGGGATATGGGATTCATGGATATGCAAACAGCGGAACACAGGGAAACAACAGGTGAGAATTTCGGTATTTTGAGAATGCGCCGTCAGGTAATCAATCAGAACAGTTATGTCGGAGGAATCCTGACTTCAAGGCTTGGTATGAATGGGGACCAGAATATTGCTTATGGCCTTGATGGCATTTTCAGGCTTTTCGGCGATGATTATCTCAATGTCAAGTGGGCACAGAGCTACGACAGCCGGATCGGGAACAGGATGAATTCCCTCGATCCGTCATTTATTATGGTTAACTGGGAACGAAGGTCGGAAGAAGGATTTGCATACAGAATGAATTATACGTATTCCGGTCAGGAATTCCATCCGGGAACCGGATTTGTAATGCGTACTGGTGTTCAGGGAGTAAATGGGGAATTACTTTATGGCTGGATCCCAGGCGAGAAATCAAAGCTGTTCAACTATAACATCAATGTGCGGGCCGAGAGGTACTCAAGGCTGGCCGACGGTAATCTGGAATCAATGCAGATTTCTCCCGGTTTCGAAATAAATACAAAGAAAAATCTTCATACAGAAATTTCACTTAATTATCAGAAGGAAGGAGTGCTTTTTGATTTCCCTTTATCAGAAACTATTCAGATAAAGGCCGGTGATTATTCTTTTGCGGGGTTGGAAGGCAGTTTCGGAACTTCGGAATCCAGATTCATTTCATTCAGGGGAGAGATATTCGGAGGAGAGTTTTATGATGGAAACAGAATAGGTTTTCAGATGGAATCCAATATTAATTTCTCCTCGAGTTTCAAGCTTTCGGGAGGTTATGAATTCAATGCGTTATGGTTTCCTGAAAGAGAGACAGATAATTCGTTGAATATCCATTCTGTGAACATGAAAGCACTATATATGTTCAGCACAAAACTTTCTGCAACCGTGCTCCTTCAATATGTGAATACCCAGGATGAACTGATAACTAACTTCAGACTAAGATATAACCCACGTGAAGGGAATGATTTCTACCTTGTTTTTAACGATTTTAGGGGGATCTCCGATAGATATTCATTGCCAGAGCGACCTGCATTCTTCAACAAAACAGTTATGGTCAAATATACTCACACCTTTATTTTATGATTCCGGTTAATGCGTTGTTTATAACAGAGGGATGTGGAATATTTCCAGGATTCCTGATGTCTTTATAAAGAATTATTAATACTGTAATTGAACAATAATGAACATTTTTACAAAATTTATGTCAAATCTTAAAATACCAGACTTTATGAAACAGATTTTAATAAAACTATTCTCAGTACTTATATTTTTCACAGTTTTTGTGACCACAGGCAACAGTCAGCTTTTTGAATGGCGCGGACCTGGCCGGAGTGGTATCTACAATGAGTCGGGATTACTGAAAAAGTGGCCTGACAGCGGCCCTAAACTCTTATGGGAAGCTGAAAAAATGGGTGATGGTTATTCTTCACCAACTGTTACAGATGACGCAATTTATGTAACAGGAAGAATAGAGAGTTCAGATGTTCTGACCGCTCTTACCCTGGATGGAAAAAAGAAATGGGAAACAGTGTACGGCAAGGCCTGGCTGACAAACCATACCGGTTCGAGATGCACTCCTACCTTCTTTAACGGGAATATTTTCCTTATAAGCGGTAGCGGAGATATTGTCTGCGTTGGATCGGACGGGAAAATAAAATGGTCAAAAAACCATTATAGCTTATATGATAGCAAACCGATACAATTCGGAATTTCAGAATCACCGCTGGTTGTCGATGATAAGGTAATTGCTTCTCCGGGCGGGAAGAAGGCATCGCTGGTTGCGTTCAATATTAATGATGGAAAAGTAATGTGGGAAGCAGAACCTCTTGACCAGGAACCCCAGTATGTGAATCCTAAGCTTATCGAATACGCCGGGAAGAAAATGATTGTTACCGTTATGGGAACATACATATTTGCAGTCAATGCAAAAGACGGTAAGATAATGTGGAAATTAAACTATCCTGATATTAATGCAGCAACCGGCAGGGTAATGAAAAATCATGCAATGACACCTGTTTACAGGGATGGGTATATTCTTATTGCGAATGGTTACAACTGGGTAGCATTAAAGCTTAAGCTGTCAGCTGATGGGAATTCGGTAAATATTGTCTGGGAAAACAGAAATTTTGATCCTCAGCTCGGAGGAACAGTCCTTCTGGGTAATAACATTTATGGAACAACACATATGTCGAAACCTACTGACATGTGGGCATGTGTAGACTGGACCACAGGAAAAACATTGTGGACAACAAGATGGTACTCCAGAGGCTCTGTAATATCTGCTGACGGAATGCTGTACTTTTTTGAAGAAAAGTCGGGTCATGTCGCCCTTGTTCGACCCGATGCTTCAAAACTTGACATAGTAAGCGAGTTTCAGGTGACAAAAGGAGAAGGACCTTTTTGGGCTCATCCGGTTATCAGCAAAGGGAAGCTTTATATCAGACATGGCGATGTTTTGATGGTATATCAGATAAAATGAATATTGCAGCCGGAGTCAGAGCAGGGCCAGGGCAAAAAAAAAACTGAAACTGCTAATTCTCATATGGTTTTTAAAGTTCTCTCGGCCTGGTGTGTTTTATGAAGGTATTATCATCAAGCTCCCTGAAGGCTTCACCCAGCTCTTGTTCCGTATTCATGACAATAGGTCCGCCCCAGGCAACCGGTTCTTTAAGTGGTTTGCCGGCTATAAGGAAAAACCTTGCTCCGCCGGTTCCGGCTTTAACAAGTACTTCGTCATATTCAGAGCTCTCTGATGATGAAGAAGACATAAGGATTGCACAGGCCTTTTCTTCAAAATTAACCAGCGCATCATCCGCAGCCAGAGTTCCGTCGATAAGATAAAGAAACAGGGTATTATCGTTAGAGGTTTCCTTATAACTCCAAACAATACCGGGCTCCAGATCCACATCAAGATACTGAACATGTATATATTCGCCTTTCACCGCCCCGTGATCTTTCTTGTAGCTGCCCGATAAGACTCTGATAGTTGCATTTTTTTCACTGACCACCGAAACATCCTGCGGTTTTATATCCCGGTAAGCAGGTTCTGTCATTTTATCCTTTTTTGGAAGATTAACCCAAAGCTGACAGCCCAGCATCCTTTCAGCGGCCTTTGGCATCTCCTGGTGAATAATGCCTGATCCCGCAGTCATCCATTGACATTGCAGATCCCTGATGACTCCGCTGTTGCCTAAGCTGTCGCCGTGTTCAATATCTCCCTTTAACAGATAGGTGACTGTTTCAATTCCACGATGAGGATGCCAGGGGAATCCTTTGATGTAGTCTTTGGGATCAGTGGAATCAAAACCATCCAGCATTAAGAACGGATCAAAATCCTTTACAGTCCTTAATCCAAGGACCCTGCGCAAACGAACACCAGCACCGTCAACTGCATGTTGTCCTCTGACGATCTGTGCACATTTTCTTTTCGTCATAGTTCCTCCTTTCAGATTTCTAACAATTTGATTAGACAAAGATAAAACCGGCAGAATTTCCTTTGGCAATATTATTCAATAAAAGTGTAATAATTACTGAATAGCCGGCACCGGATACATATTATCATTTCCATATATGTTAATAATTTCACAATAAATAAAATAATTTCTATTTTTATCCGGTTTTTGCAAAATCTAAATCCCGGGTTTCATGAATAATGAGTGGCTGATTCTCTTTTTTATCGTTGGAGTAATATTTGTAGGATTGATACCGATCCTTTCGATGATCATAGCTCCGAGATCATTTAATCCACAGAAATATGAGCCTTATGAATCCGGAATTCCCACCAAGGGTGTAACCTGGCTTCAGTTCAATATCGGATACTATATGTTTGCGATCATTTTTCTTGTTTTCGATGTGGAAACAGTCCTGGTGTTTCCATGGGCTGTTGTGATGAAAGAGGTGGGAATGACAGCATTTATTGAGATTATAATATTCTTTTTCATCCTGGGCTTAGGTTTACTGTATGCCTGGAAGAAACATGCGCTGATATGGGAATAAAAGGCATGAAATATGAAGAGTTCGGGGATAATGAAAGCCTGGAACTGCTGAATGAATCAGGCACAAATGTTCTTTTAGCAACCATTGATGATATAATTAACTGGGGAAGAAAGAACTCATTGTGGCCGCTTACTTTTGCAACGAGCTGCTGTGGTATTGAAATGATGCAGACAGGGGCACCAAAGCATGATTTCGCACGATTCGGAATGGAAGTTTACAGAGCAAGCCCGCGACAGGCTGATGTTATTGTTGTAGCCGGCACAATTGTCAAAAAAATGGCTCCCGTTCTTAAGCGTCTTTATGATCAGATGGCTGAGCCAAAGTATGTTGTGGCAATGGGAGCATGTACAATTACAGGCGGCCCTTTTTTCCGTGACTCTTACACCATTGTCAGGGGTGTCGATCAGATTATCCCTGTCGATGTTTATGTACCAGGATGTCCTCCGCGTCCTCAGGCATTATTGTATGGAATGCTCCAGCTTCAGAGGATGATAGAAACCGAGACAATAAAATCGAGGAAGAAAAGAAATGCTTCACACAATTACAAATAGTAACTTTCTGTTTTCAGAAACCTGATTATCAATGGATAATATAAGATTAGGAGAATTTATTAATTCGCTCGAAAGCGACCTCAACATTAATGAAGGGAAACAATTCACAGAAGTTACAGTACCTCCGTCGAAACTACATTCATTGGCCAGCCAGCTCAGAGAGAATGAAGAGACTTTATTTGATTTTCTTGTATGTATTACCGGTGTGGATTATGGACATGACCTGGGGCTCATTTATCACCTTCGCTCTGTAAAATACGAGCATTCGTTAGTGCTTAAATCCCGTACTGCTGATAGAGAGCAACCTCAATTCGATTCAGTATCTGATATCTGGGAATCTGCTGATCTACATGAGAGAGAGGCGTTTGATCTGCTTGGAATAAGATTTGCAAATCATCCTGACCTGAGAAGACTCTTCCTGGACAGTTCCTGGGGTTTTCCCCTTAGAAAAGACTATATCGATAATGATATTATTACCTGGTAATTCATGGAAGAAACGCTAAAAGATATTGCTACTGACGAAAAGAAGGAGTATATTATTAATATAGGGCCTCAGCACCCATCCACACATGGTGTAATGAGGCTTGTGGTTTCACTTAATGGTGAGATTGTCAAAAATGTGGAACCACATATCGGATATATTCACAGGGGAATAGAAAAGATGTGCGAAAGTTTAACATATCAGCAGATTATACATCTTACCGACCGTATGGATTATCTCTCTGCCCATGTTAATAATGAAGCTGTTTGTCTTGCAGTGGAAAAGGCCCTGGAAATCGACATCCCCGACAGGATAAAGGTAATCCGCACAATTATGGCTGAGCTTACCCGTATCCAGTCGCATCAACTCTTCTGGGCAACTTTCGGCATGGATCTTGGCGGACAAACATGTTTCTTTTATGGCTTGCGCGACCGTGAAATGGTGCTGGATATATTTGAAGAAACAACCGGCGGCAGGATGATAGTAAGCTATAGCTGTCCCGGTGGTGTTATGTATGATCTGCATCCGAACTTTCAGAAAAGTGTCAAAGAATTTTTAAAACATTTCAGGAAAGTCCTTCCGGAATATGATTCTATTCTTACAGGCAATGTGATATTCCACGGGAGAACTAAAGGAATCGGACCACTTTCGCTTGAAGATGCCATAGCATACGGTATTACAGGTCCTTCAGGGAGAGCTTCCGGTTTTTCCTGCGATGTCAGGAAACATGAGCCTTACAGTGCTTACGACAGAGTAAAATTCAACGAAGTTATATATAATGACGGGGATTCATACTACAGATACCTGGCCAGAATTGAGGAGATGAGAGAATCAATGGATATTATCGATCAGCTGATAGATAATATTCCTGAGGGGCCCTATGCCGTGAAGATGAAACCTGTGGTCAGGCTTCCTGAGGGTGAATACTGGCAGAGAGTTGAAACTCCGCGCGGAGAGCTTGGGGTGTTTATTATCAGCGATGGAAATAAGACTCCTTACCGTGTCAAGTTCAGAACTCCGAATTTTGCGAATCTGTCCGTGCTTAACCATATTTCGAAAGGTTTCAAAATAGCTGACCTTATTGCAATTTTCGGATCATTCGACTATGTGATACCGGATATTGACAGATAAAGAAGGTTGGAGTGACCAGAGTGCCTAAAGTTCAGAGTTGTAAGATAAAAGACAATCCTCCTTCGCTAAAGCTACAGAGGACGAAGAAAGTAAAAAGATAAAAGACAGGATATATGCCATTTGATATTTACGACTTTACTTCATTGTCGCAGTGGATTGACACAAGCCTTAAAAATGCCATGTCACCTTTCTGGACGACTGTTACGGAAATGGTAATCGTGGGAGTTCTTTTCCTGCTTTTTTATGCAGTTATCGGACTTTTCCTGGTTTATGCCGAAAGGAAAGTATGCGCATTCATCCAGAACAGGCTTGGCCCCAACAGGGTTGGCCCAT
>JBBSAP010000004.1:0-84127 GCA_038252165.1 Bacteroidales bacterium
ATTGTTTTTACACTACAAAATTCTGCAAGACTACCTTTATCGTTTTTCCACTTCTTGGATACTCTTTTATCGTTTTCATCTTCAAGAGTGGCAAGTGCTTTAGCTTCCTGTTCAGTGGTTATGTCTAAATACACCATTGATGTCTGAAGCTGCTCATGGCCTAACAAAAATGATATCTGTACTATATTCATACCATCTTCCAGCCAGTGCGACGCTTTTGCATGTCGAATCTGGTGGGCATGCAGGTCAATCGGGACTTCATTGCATAGAACAAGTGCAGTCTGTGCATGTTTTTTCAATTGCTGGTTTACTGCTGGCTGACTCATTTTTCCAGAAGGGCCTACGTTTCGGGAATAAAAAACATAGGATTCTGCCTGAGGAGTGTCGCCATGGAATTCTTTCAGATATTTCCTTAAATGTAGAACAGCCTTTGGAAGGAGATACATCGTCCTTATTTTGCAGCCTTTTCCTACAATGGAAACATTTGGTTTTTTGATATCCAGATGGAGATGTCCTATTTTCATGGATAGGATTTCATCCAGTCTTGCAGCCGTGCCATACATAGTAATGATCAATGCCAGATCCCTGCGTCCTGTTTTCGTAGAGAGATCTGGAGCTGATAACAATGCCTGTACCGCTTTCTTGCTCATTCCTTTTACCTTTTTATGCGTTTCTCTTCTTCTGGCAATCCTTGATGCGCTCTCTGAGAGATATAGAAATGAAATTTCTCTGATCCCCAAATATTTAAGAAACACCCGTAATGATGACAGACGGATGTTACAGGTTTGAGGGCTACATCCACGTTTTTCCATAAGCCAGACCAGCCATTCTTCGATATACTCCATGCTGAAACAGTCCCGGTGCAGATTTCCCGTATGAATGCCTTTTCCCGTCTCCAAGAAACCGACATACAAGGTTAACGCATAACTATAGGATCTTAAAGTATGACTGCTACGGCTTTTCTGGGAAGGAACATATTCATACAAAAAGGTATTTATGTAACGCGCGATCTTAATGGCTTCTTTAGTTGCTTTCATCATCCACCTCCGGTATAATGCTGTTAAACGTTTCCGCTGTGCGGTCTTTTAGGATATCAGCCAAACCGGGCACCAGGGAATAATAATTCCTGGTGCTTTCCAGCTTGCTGTGGCCCATGCTTTTACTTAGATACAGCAGTTTCGCATCAAATCCAAAACCTTCATCCATCCATCCGTTAATATTTATTGTCGCATAATGATGCCTTAATTCGTATGCTGTTGCTGAGGTGCTGTTATACTTGTTCCACATCCGGAGGAAACTTCTCTGTACCCATTTCCGGGTATGAAAAGCATCACCTCCTGCTGGGAAATAATATGTCCTTGCAGGATATTGCTTCCTGATCAGTGCATCGTATTGCTTCATGATGTCCAACATGGAATCATGAAGTACAACATAATGCTGAGCATGGCCTTTGGAACAACGGATATCCAGAATACCCTGATTATGGTCTACGTCTTTCATACGCAGTAGACGGGCTTCATTTGTCCTGATCCCACTACTGTAAAGAAGGCGGAAAAATACGGGTATTGTGATTCTTCTATACCTCGGTACCCTTGAGAGGGGTTCATTCAGTAGGTTGTCACAGGCATAAAAGAAATTTTTCAGTTCAGTCTCAGTAAATGCATGAGGAATGTAAGATCTCCGTTCTTTCCTAGGAATTTCAGGTTCCCTGATATCTGTTTTTCCACGTTTTCTCAAATAACGGATGAAACTGACCACAACATAAATCCTGGATCTGCATGAATTATTATTCTCCGTTTTGCGTTTTCTGCACCAGCTATCTACTATTTCCTGGGACAATGCGGTGGTGTCAGGATACTGTTTCTGGCAATAACGGTCAAAAAGGAGAAGGTTTGGCTCATAAGAGGCTTCATTCCAGTGTTCGGAGGCTTTCTGATAATCAACATATTCCTTGATGAGTGGCGAAAGAAAAGAATTAATTTTTTTCATTGCATCACCTCCTTTCGCAATGAGAATCGCTCTACACTCAGGGAACATTCCTTAAGGTGCCGAAAATCAGCACTGAGATAAGCATCAAGTGAATCTGGTGAAGTATGCCCGAGGGTTCTGCTAATCACAGGAGGTGGAATTCCATTTCCTAAAAGAGTTGTTGCCAAATAATGCCTGAAAATATGGAACCCTCTGCGATTACCTTTTCCTTGCCTTATGTACGCAGCTTTCATAATTTTATTCGCAACATGCGAAAGGCTCGCGCTTTTTAGTGCGCCAAATGGACGAGACTGTGCAAGAAAGATCTCAGCCCGTTCCGTCTTCGGACGTTCCTTGGTTATGTAATCAAAAATGGCGTTACCGACAATTGCTGTCAGGGGCAGCTCTAATGGTACATCCGTTTTCTGCTGTTTTACACGAATCAGATCTTCTGACCAGTCTATGCAATCCATGGTCATTCCTGCAATATCACAACACCTTAGCCCTGTATACAATGCAAGTAGCCCCACAGCCTTATCCCGTAAATGAAGTGATGATTCTTCTGAGGCCAAAGCAGCCTTTACTTTTACGATTTCTTCTGAGGTAAGGTATTGTATGTTTTTTCTTCTCTCAAGCAATGCTGGAAGGAATGAAAGTACCTTTGAGCAACTCCCATGGGGATAGAATGGCTCACATACTTTAAAAACTGTCGCTATATTGTTTTTTGAGGAACAGCCCCGTAATTTTATCCCGTCCGATGAAACAAAAAAGGCCAGGACGGCTTCTTCAGAAATTTCATCCAGGGCATTCATGCCTTTTTCCTGAAGTGACAGCAGAAAAGTAGCCGCACTATGCGATTTATCATAAGTGGTTGATTCCTTTTTACCACCCTTTTTTGCCACTTCGCAATAACAGTCAATAATAGACTTAAATTCTTTGCAAAGGAAGCTATAGCTACCCCTTGCATAGAGTTCATGCCAGCGTCGTCCATTGGGATAGCGCCCAAAAACGTCAAACTGTTCAATGCTACCTATAATGGCCCTTTTTTCTCGGAGATACTCCTTAGAATTGCATGATTTGGTGTACCCCAAATAGATATCCATATACGACGACCAGTCTTTTGACGGAGCCAGAGAAAGGATATGGTTTATTTCCCGCCTAAATCTGTTAATGTAAGTTTGGGAATAACCACTTTCTTTCATGTAAGAAATGATAAGAGGATAGTTATCCTCTAAGTGTTGTGTGTTCATGTGTATACCTCCTTTAAAATTTAATAAGTAAGGTAAACAACCTAATAAAAAATCCAAACCTTTTCCATGAGAAAGATCTGTTAATCAAGCTTTTTACAAAAAGGTTTGGATTTTATTATTGTTTGGATAAAGGCGGAAATCCAAACGTTTGGATTTCCGTCTTGAGTTGCAGGTAACCAAAGAAGCACATTTGCTCTTTAAGGTGATAGACCAACGATACAAGGAGAACAAATCCCTGATCTTTACCTCCAATGTTGAAGAAGAAGACTGGTCTGATTTCCTGGGAGATCCGGTAACCACACGGGCTATACTGGATAGAATCTTCCATCACTCGATCATCGTAAGGATCAATGGACCCAGTTATCGGCAATACCAGGGAGAACTCCTGCAGAAGAAGTATGGAAAAAACAAGGAAGCTGCAGAGAACAAACAATCAGGTTAATAACCGGTTCAAATCTCAAAAACTGAAGGCATTGAAATGGGTTGATGTCTTTTTTTGCTCCATCCCTGCTAATAACCAACAGAATAACTGGTACATCATACCCCGGAATCAGTGGTACAAATTACTCCGGAACCAGTTGCGCGGTTTACATCAAAAACTGAAATTGAAAAACCGCAGGGGAATAATCAAGAAACGCACCTCGGGAAGCGCTCGCTAAATCAGCAACTCAGAAAGGTGGTATCAAAATCTTCAATTTGATGGTAGCGTTTTAAATCCTCGTTATAAAATGTAAACATAAATCAGCTTCTCATCATTATTCTTACGTTTTGGAGTAGCTGTCAGACCATACAAGTAGAATGAATTGAAATTAACTATTGCTTCTCTGAATGATTTTGCCGGAATATGATGGCACTCATCCACGATTATTGTTCCGAAGGAGTGCGAAATCTTTTCAATTTCTTCGCTTCTGGACAAAGATTGAATCATAGCCACAGTTATTTCTTTCCCTATTTTAAATTTCTGATTGCCAATTTGCCCGATTTCTTTTTTGGGTATTTTCAGGAAGCTTTGAATTCTCTCTATCCACTGGTCAAATAATTGCTTTCTATGGACTATTATCAGGGCAGGTTGTCTTTTTTGCGCTATTAATTCAAGCCCGATTATAGTCTTACCAGATCCCGGAGGTGAAACAATAACTCCAAAATCCTTATCAAGGGTTCTTTCAATTGCTTCTTCCTGGTTAGGCATCAACTCGATTTCTGATTCAAAATCAAATGGATCGAGTTTTCTTCTATTATCAATAATTTTAAAGGGAAGATTTTCTTTTCTGCAAAAAGTAATGAGATTTGCTACAAATCCTCTTGGTAGAATTACACCATCCTGTGTTTCCTCAACTAACCTGAAATACTTTTCAAGATTAAAGGTTGACTTTCCTAAATTCTTTTTTACCAGATAGTCAGAATTAATGAAATTCAGATTCTCTCTGATGAATTCAATAAGCTTCCTGTTCAGGTGAAGCCTTTTCAGATAAATCTGACCATCAATTTGAATTTCAATAATCGGTTTTGAATTTTGATCAAAGCTTGATTTAAAGAAATCTTCAACTTTCTCATTGAAAATATCTTCATATACCTTTTTAAATTGATCCCTGGTCAGTTTTTTAAAACTCTTTATTATTTCATACTGGTTATCAAATGGTTCTAAATTAACCGGATTCAGAAATGCTGAATTGAATTCTTTAAGGGATTTCCCATTTAATGGCAGAGCAATAAGATTACCAAGACCCTTTCCTGAATGGAAGTCCTGATTTGGAAAAAGCCTGTCAAAGCTTGGTTCTTTTTCAAAGTGTGATACAATCGATGCTTCTCTTAGAAACTCAAACATCAGTTTTCTTGTTTGCTCCGCCGGAATATTTTCTTCAAAAAAGAGCCATAGGTGGGCTCCATTACCGGAACGAGAGCGCTCAATATATGACGGTATTTCATGATTAGAGCAAACCAAGTATAATTTTTTAACAGATTCTTTCCAGCTTGTGTCATCGAAATCGGCAGTGATGAAATATGAGGTATTATCTTCAAGGAGAGGGTAGATTCCGATGGTTTCAATTCCCTGAAAGTGGCGAATCAATACTTCATTATTAAATGGTTGATATTCTTTTTTTGTATAATTCTTAAAGCTGCCACCTCCGGATTTATATTTGTTATAGTCATTCCAATCAACTTTATAGGCAGGCATATAACCTGTTTTCCCTTCCCTCTCCCATCGAATTGCATAGACATCCTGCCTGCCATGGAAAAGGGATTTGAAAAAATCTATATCGACAGGGGAGAATTGCATTTTAAACTGGATTATTTACCTTTGGTTTTAAACCTGCTGCTTTCCTGTAATTAAATCATTTAGTGTAAATTCCTAAGGTGCTTTCACGATTGAAATTGTTCAGTGTATTTATTTAAATATGTCAGGAATTCTTCTCATTTCATTGAATTTTAATAGAGAATTCATGAATTAAAAATTGTGTCTAAGTGAAATTGCAGAAAATCTTTTTGGGGCAGATATTTTTCAGGCAAATTAAGTTTCTTATTCTCTATTATTCCAAAATATTGTTTAAAATAGTGATTTTCTTGTTTTTTCTTTAGTTCATTTGATAAAATGATTTCATATCTTTCATTTATTCCTATCAACCCTTTATCATAAGCTTTATCATATAATGCTGAAAGACAAACTCCATTTTCTGGATTTAACCTTTCTTTTTCATTTTTTGCCCAAGGAATTATATGACTTGCGTATAGTAGTTCTGGTATATCAATACCCGATATGGCACATTTACTCGAATAATTTGCAAGAACTATTTGCCGAAATACATTTTGGTTTATTCTTGTTTTAACTTCTCTTATTTTCATTTCTCCTCTAAGGTCACCAATGTCATATAATAAAGAATTAAACTTAGTTTCAATTGTCAGGTTTTCTTTTTCAGCAAGAATTCTTTCACTTTCGAAGATTAGTGATTCCTTATTTTGAATGAATTCATCCCAAATAGGTTGAACTTGCTTAATACCGCCAATCATTCCAACTACTCCTCTTTTTTGATGATATGGATCAACGCTTGCAAAATTTACAAGTCGCAAAGCTATTGATCCTGCAGTTCTGCCAACAATATTTGCAAGATGAATAATTTCAGGATTTCTGCTATGCATTTTGCCAAAAGGCAATTTCAAATATAAATTAAATGCCAGTATAAGTTCATCCCGAGTCCAATACTTGACAGCCATAGTATCTTCTATTAATTAGTATTTCTCATTACTTGAATCCGTTCCTATTTGCCCATATGGAATAGAACAGCATGACCAATCAATCAGTTTAATGTACTTTCTCTATTATGTAATTTTAACTCACATTCTCATAATATTTTTACTTTCCAACCCTCTTTTCCAAATGTGTTAACATTCCTAAAATCTTTTTCTTTGGTCATATTGATTTTGTTTAACCACCATACTGTTCTTGATTTGGGAACAATAAAATATTTACAACCTTCATGCCCATGCCAGAAGCAGCCATGAATAAAAATAGCTGTTTTAAATTTCTTTAAAACAATATCCGGTTTCCCAGGCAAATCTTTTACATGCAGTCTATAACGAAATCCATTGACAAAAAGAAACTTTCGCACCATCATTTCAGGCTTAGTATCCTTGCTTTTAATACGGCTCATATTAAAACTTCTGGTTTGTTTACTGTGAACATCAGTCATTTCTTTAACTTTGTTGAAACAATTAGGTCTTTCACATCAACATCCAGTATATCTGCAATCTGAGCGAATATTTCCAAACGGGGTTGTTGCCGGTTCTGAACATAGCCGTTTACCATATTGTAGCTTTTCCCAAGCTGTTCGGCCAGCCAGGTCTGTTTAATTCCTTTTTCTTCAAGTACTTCTTTTATCCTGTTCATGTCGTCAAATTGTCAAGCCGTTAAAAATAGGCTATATTTTTCTGAATATATCATTTTACAAGATATAAAGTGTTTGAATTATTTACACTTTGTCTTTTGTGCTTTAGCAAAAAATGGCTCTTTTGGTTTTGCATGTGGGCTGGATTGTGGGTGGGGGCAAAAGCAAATGTGCCATTTGTGTGTTGGGGTTAGAATTTTAAAATTTTTGCACGAAGGCAAAGTCCAGATAGAAAGCACAAGGTTGTCATGCCAGGATTAAAATGTCTGGGGAGTAGTATCTTTTTTGTCATCAAGCAGAAACTGTCCTGGTAATCAATAGCTTGCCTATAATGGCCCGGCAGTTAAGGGAGTAAACGTTACCCGACGTGAGCACCAGACAGTCCTGAGCGGAGCGAAGGGTGGGTGCAAGAACCATTACGAATCTGTCATAGGTGCAGGAGCACCTGCCTACATCGCCTTCGCGTAGCCGCTTCGGCAGAGCAAGGCCGTCAGGCAGTGAATTTTCTCTTGATTGTATATCTTGGTATTCTGATATTCTTTTTTATACTGCGTGCTCCTTTAATCTTTTGATATGTTTGAATTCAGGAGCTTTAGATATCTTTTCTTGTTCGAGGTCAAAGTCATTCTGAAGACCAAGCCAGAACTTAGCAGAATTACCAAAATAGTAACTAAGTCTTAATGCAGTATCAGCAGTAATACTTCTGTTTCCTTTAATAATCTCAGACGTTCTGGTCTGGGGGATTCCAAGGTCCTTTGAAAGTCTGTATGCAGATATATTTAAAGGTTTGAGAAATTCTTCGAGAAGAATCTCTCCAGGATGAATATTTGCTAGTTTTTCCATTTGTCTATTTATGATAATCAATTATTGTCACATCACTTGAGTTTCCAACGTCCCATCTAAAAACGATCCTCCATTGATCATTTATCCTGATGCTGTATAAGTCACTCATCTTTCCTGAAAGTTTCTCCAGTTTATTCGATGGAGGTACTTTTAAGTCAATCAGATTCTGCGAGTTATTAAGCATCCTTAATTTTCTCCTTCCAATTTGTTGAATTTCCTGAGGTAGATTTTTAACTCTATCCCCATTCCATATTTTTTCAGTTTCCCTGGATCCAAACGAAGTAATCATATTCCGTGTTGCGTTACTAACGCCAAAGATAAGTAATTTATTTGATTAAACAAAATCAACTACTAATAGAATGTTAATTCTTAAGGTTGTTAGGCGGCGTAGCATTTAAAGTCATGGTAAAAGGGAGAGTACCAGGCTTTTGAGGGTTGGCAAAACTTGCAGATGATGCTCATGGTCCGAGGAGTCGCGCTGCGCGGGATAATCTCTGCGACGAACCGGAGCGAAGCGGAGCTCGGCGAAGCCAAACCCCGCTTCGTCGGGCGCAAAAACCGTGACAAATTGTCCCGCTTCGGCGGGAAACAATTTATCCATATTGTCCGTGTTAGCAAAATTTTTATTTTTTCAATCTAACAGTCATTAGAACCGGGTTATCTGTTTCTTTCAGACTGTTTGCAAGCTTTTCAAGCTCTTGTTTCTTTTCAGGATATTTTGGTGTTGAGTTTTTAAATTCATTGCTTGTTACACAGGTTTTAATCTGAAAGGGATTTATCAATCCAAGCATATATTCTCTGCCTCTTTCTGTAAAATAGCTTTCTGGCACAAACCATGGCCCTTCATCAAGATCATTTACTATGCCGTTAAGTAAATTATCAGTAGTTCCATCATACACCAGATAAATTAAGAAATAATCCTTATTCTGTTTATCAATTAGTAAGAGTGAGGGCTTATTATAAAAATAATCTAATACTAGAAATCGGGTTGTTTCTAATATTATCTTAAAAGTCATATATTTCTTGATATTTTGGAAGAATTGCTCCATCGAAAGTTTGGTTCTTGGTAATCGAAATTCACCTGGACAAATAATAAAAGATGGTTCCTCTGTTAAATCAGGGAAAACTGAGAAAACGGTATCAGCATAGTTATTCCAATAAAAAATCCGATTTTCAAATTTATAGGTTGCCTCACGTTGACCTTGGTTAGCAGTAAACATTGGGATATCTCTTTCCTTCTTTTTAATTTCATTGCCTAACGTATCAAAAACTATCCATTTATATCTGGAATTCTCAAATTGTATTGCATAGGAAACAAAAAGTTTTGAATTGTAAGATTCAATTGCTTCAATACTTCCGTATTCCTGCAATGGAAAGCTTCTTATAAATTGCCCTGTTCTGGAGTAGACTTTAATAACGTCACCCCTATCTAAGATATAAACTGTTTCTGTTTTCTCGTCGACAGTAAAATTATTATCATAAAGATATTCACCAGGTCCCCTTCCAACAATTCCTATCTTCCTAAGTGTATTTCTTTCTCTATCAAATGCCATAATTCCAACGTCTATTGATGAAAAATATATTGTGTTGTTGATGAATTTAATATTATAAATCGGGCCTAATGGTATATTATTGGAAAGAGGGATGTAAGCAACTTCATCACCAATTTCTGATAAAGTAAATTTATTTTCTTCAAATGATCTCGGATCAAATTCGTAAAGACCAGAATCTGGTGATTTGCAAGATAAAGCAAGGGTAATCAATATTATTAAATAATTTGATTTCATTACTATTTGAGTTAAGTGAGATTTGAATTATGTGCCGACGTTATAAATTTTTGCTAACGGGAGTCTGTCTAATAACCTGTATGGATTCATAATTTATTCGGGTAACCTTCCATGAATAATTTCAAATATACGATTCTCAGGGAGTTCATTTTAGTTTTTAGACAGTCTGGCGGCCCGGCAATATGGAGGGCCGAGCGTTAAGTTCCGACATGTTATGTCGGAATAGCGAGGAGCCAGAATGCGGCGATGACTGTTACCCGACGCAAGCACCGGGCACCCCGAGTACTCGGGGCTGGTGCTTTAGCCAGAAGCCGCGCCCCGCGCGAGCATTGTGAGCAGCGGGGGTGCAAGGAGGGTATGGCACGTGTTTTTGCAGTCATGGTACAAATTTAATTGCATGCAGGCGCGATCGCGGTACAATGGTGCTAAGTGGCCGGGAAATAGTCCCGCTAAATGAAGTTGGAAAAACGGCACTGGCGCAGTGTCGCGGTACAAGTTTGATCAGAGGCAGATAATTGTCACCGTGCAGAATTTTTATTGAGGGCAGCTGTGCGTATCCGGGTGCCTGGTTGATTACCGGTCTGGGTAAATGGCTCAATGTCATACAAAAAGCATGACAACTTGTCCCGCTTCGGCGGGAAACAACTTACCTTTATTGTCCGTATTATGCTTAGTTCTTTATTAATTTCCCGTAAAAAATAATATTGTTGTCGTCTTGTTTGAGATTGTTATTAAAGTCAATAAGCTTTTGTCGCTCGTTGTCTGACAAATCTTTCATATTAAGCACTTCCTCAATTTGTCTTTTCAGAGTTATTGCAGCTACATTATTTATGAAATATCCATTACTAAAAATGAGCGAAGCATCAATATTTCCAAAAAAGTCATTTTTGAGATTATAATATTTGGCATCTAGAGTCTTTTTATCTACGAGAATATTTTTTGCACCGATTTCTCGGCTATAAAAATAGAAGTAATAATATCCCGGAATTTCTCGACTAACGCTAGTATATTTTTTATCACCAAAATCTTTAGCAAACTTTGGTTCCAATATATTTTTTTCAATATTGTAATGATATAATGTATCAGAAGCAGTATTGTATAAATCATATTCAGGTGTTAAATAGTTTGTGAATACCTCACCATCAAAGCTTTGATTTATTAGATATGATGGAGGTGATATTTTTTGAATTAGTTTTCCGTCAAAAGTTTGCTGGTAACAAATAGCAGAATCATTTTCAAAAGGCATAGAAAAGACTGTAATTATTGAGTCAGGGGAAAAGAATGCTTTAAATTTACGTTGAGTAAATGTGAGAGGGATATCTTTAATATGATTACCTGAAATATCATAGACTAGGATTTTACGAGTTGTACCAAATGGGAGTAAGAAGATCATATCTCCTTTATGGTTAAATTGAATTCCATTAAGTGTAGCATACTCTCCAGGACCCCTTCCGATTGAACCTATGTTTCTTAGGAATTGACCATTTTTATCATATAATTTTGCAGGTAGTTGACCATAACTTTTTATACAGATGTAATTATCTGAAATTTCAGTATGCCAAGCTCGATCAAAAAGAGCATCGGTAGTATTTTGAAGTTTGACAACTTCACAAGATTCTATCAAGCTACTTAATTGCAGTTGTATTGTATCATTTACTTTATTGATAGGGCAGATAACTACTTCATTACCATTGATGTTGGTTTTGTAAGCTATTGATTTCTTTTTACATTCAGATAATGTAAAAGTAATAACAATCATGCTGCAAAGGAAGCATAATGATCTGATTAAGATTAAGTTAAAGTGTCTCATAGTCTATTTAAGTTTGAATGAATATATAAAAAAATCTATGTAGCAGTTGGTCAGGGAATTAAGCATAACATGTTTTTAGCAGTACATAATTTACCGTTTAAAATCATACCCTTGCAAATCAAAATAAGTTTATCATTATATCTGACAGTTATTTTATACCTGCCAAAAAATGTCTTGTCACTTTTTATCTTAGCACTGCAATGCCCCATCAGTCACATAAGCATATATCTTTTAATGATCTGAGGTACAGATTGATAATATGTGAATGGCCTGGATTTCACAAATATTACTCAAGTTAGACAAAATCCGGAGAATGAATGGTCAGGATCTTAGTAAGATTTATTAATTGCTATCCAACCTAATGTTATCGAACTTGTCTTATTTTCAAAATTATCAGGGAAGGTATCATGCAGAAAGAAAGATTTGTTTAATTAGTCTCATTTAGCCAATGGCAGGGGACGTAGGTTTGGGAAGCTTTGTGCTTCTTATTAACGTTCATAACGGTTTTTGATTTCACTCGCGGCAATTCATGCTTTAATACCGTGCTGTGTATCTCATATTAAAGTTCACATACAATACTCGTTAATGCAAATATATTTTGTAACCATAGTCTAATGAATAAGCGTCGTAAGGGCAACTGAAATTGTTAGCTATTATGAGTTTAGAATTTTTGTTTTTCTGGTATTGTATTCTTCTTCTGTCAAAATACCTTTTTGTTTTAATTCGTATAATTTTTCAAGTTCAGAAGCAACATCTGTTTTATTGATTTGTTTAGCAACAATAATCGCACTTGCCAATTCTGTAGCTTGGTTTTGTATTTGTCGTAGTTTATACTCTTCTTGCATACGAGTTATTGTGTCTTTAAGTTCTTTAGGATTTTCAACTGCAAAATAAGTAGTAGAACCGATTTCTGCTGCAGTCTGAATTTGAACATTTCCATAACCAAACACTTTCCCCAAAAATGATTGTCCATAAGAAACGTTGTTAATTTTATCAAGAGGACTTTCTTTTGAATTATTTGAAAATACTCCATACTCGTCTATAACTCTTAAATTAGTAACTGCCCAAAGATTATTATTCCTTTGGATAATTTTATAGATAAAGTACCCTATTAAAATTATAGTTAAAATTATTCCATAACTACCTATTACAATTCCAAATATTAATCCAATTAGCATAATTAGGAATGGGACAACTAATGTTAACCAATGAGGTTTGGTTTCAATGATTACTTTTTCGCCTTTTCTTAATTGTGTTTTCATACATTATATATTTTGAAGTTTTTACTTTTTGTCAGCCTGTTTCTATGAGTATTAAAATTGTAGATTATATTCAGACGCAAGGGCATCCGATGTCAAAGTTCTCAAACATTACTCATTAAAGCAAATGTATTTGCTGACCTCAACTTAATAACAATCATTGAGTCAGCAGCGACTATTTTAAAGTTAGCTATATTTGTTCTATTAGATAACATTTAGACTATGAACAGAAATTGAATTGTACTGCTTTCCATGAAGCTGGTCATGCTGTCGCACATATACTGACAGGCATCCCGTTTAAATATATACCAATAAAAGAAGATGCAGAATTATCTGTATTTGAGTATATTGAAGCATGGTACAATGTAAACGGGATACATACAGCAATAAAAGCATCAATTAAGAATAAAAAAGAAATATTAATAAATCAATTAGTAGCTTAATTAAATGTCCGGAAAACTATTGCAGGTTCAGTCTTATACAAAGTTCGATTACCTAAATATCAAAGTCTACTACTTTCGTATCAAAAAATGATACTTTGGTTACATTTTGAGCGGAAAAACGGGGGAATTTAGATAAAAAGCTGTTTTTGACTATCAGGAATTGGGATGTTAAAGATGAGGGTAGGACAGAGTACGGGTCAGTCTGGCGGTGCATTAATATTTGCCAATGACAATAATGCCGGAGAGGCAATGGCAAGGATTTTAGTAAATCCTGTTATACTATTATCATCTTATCGTCTGATTACCAAATAACCTGTGATAATTCTGCTTTTCTCAGGTTTCAAAATAAAAAAATACGTATCATTCGGGAGAGGATAATCATTATCATCAACTCCATCCCAACTATTGTCATATTTGCAATTTTCATAAACTCTGGCTCCCCACCTGTTGAAAACAGTAAGTGTTGTTATACCAAGTGTCTCAATCCCTTTTATGACAAAAAAGTCATTCTTGCCATCCAGGTTGGGTGTTATTAATGTCGGAATTATCAAATCATGCACAATAATATTTACAGTATCAGAAGATCCGGGGCAAACTCCGTCAGTAACTGTCCAGACAAAACTATTAACACCAGGTGAAAGATCACTTACATGGGAAGAATGATCATTAACATTAGAAAAATCACCATTTCCGGTGAGTAATGTCCATTCTCCGGTTTGATTAAGACCAGGAGCAACAGCCTCGAGATTAGTCTCGAAAAGGAACTGAAGTTCCTGATCCGGGCCCGCATTGGCAGCAGGTTGTACCCTCACTTCTACATTAATCTGGTCAGAATTTTTACAGCCCCATTGATCAGTTAATGTAACAGTAAATAAAGATGTTGAAACAGGGGTAGCAACTGGATTGAATATAGCCGGGTCATTAAGCAGATTGGCAGGGATCCAGAGGAATGATCCTGACCCGATAGCATTTAATTGAATACTCCCTCCTTTGCATACTGCAACATCAGCTCCTGCATTAATTGAAGGTAGATTATGGAATGTAACTCTTAATATATCGGTAGATGTACAAAAACTATTTACTACAGTCCAGGCAAAATCATAAGAACCGAACTGAGAAACAGTAACAGTAGCATTTGCCTGGTTTGCATTCGGACTGAACTGTGCATTTCCGGGACCGCTGACCTTTGTCCAGGTGCCTATACCTGATCCGGCAACAGCATTCAGTATAAAATTCAGATCGCATTCATCTCCTCCATTTCCCGCATTTGCAGATGGTTGCTGGATAAAAGTCCCTGAAACTGTAGCACTGCTTGAACAGGTTCCATTAAGTTCTGTCCACCTGAACACATAAGTTCCATATGCCGAGACAATAACTTTTGCAGTAGGTGTGTTGGCGTCGGGACTAAAAGATGCACTCCCCGGCCCGCTATCCCTGGTCCATGTTCCTGTTCCCAAACTTGGTATTGCCCCGAGAATAAATTCAAGTCCGCAATTATTCCCGCCGGTACCTGCAATTGCAACAGGTACGGTATATACCGTGGTTACGGTATTTGCAGTACCCCGGCATCCGTTATTATTGGTAATTGTCAGGCTATATACTCCTGTCATATCTGTTGTTGCAGTAGCTGAGACTATTGGACTCTGGAGGGAAGAACTGAAACTATTGGGACCACTCCATTCATAAGTTGACATTCCGGCAGGACCACCTGCCATATTTAACGTGGCACCTACACATACGGGTCCATTATTTGTGGCTGTAGCTGTTGGCAATGGATTGACTGCAGCTACCACTGATTTAATATCAAAACAGCCTGCTGCTGTCGTTCCCTTGATATAATAGGTTCCATTCGCGGCTGTTGCCGGTGTGGCATAAGCTATCGTGGCCGCTGCATCTGTCCAGTAGGTATATGTAAGTCCTGCTGTCGAACCTGCCGTTATGGCTGGGGCTGTGAGATCAATCGTTGCCGGTGAGCATACTGCTGCAGGATTAGTAATGATCACTGTTGGAGCAGCCGGTGGTGCATTGATAATAACATTTGATGAGGGTAATGAGATACATCCTGATGGATTGGTTACCGTAAAGTTATATGTACCTGCTACTAGTCCTGAAATTGTCGTACTTGTTCCGGTTCCTGATATAGCACCAGGATTTATTGTCCAGATCCCACTTGATGGTAAACCACTCAATATTACACTTCCTGTTGATAGGTAACAGGTGAGTTGTGTGATGGCGCCTGCTTGTGGGGCTGTTGGGGTTGCATTTACTGTAAGCGTAGCAGCAGAGGATGTTATATTGTTACCCCCACTACAGTTGGTAATATAACAGCGGTATTGATAACTTCCTGCTGTGATAATCCCTGATACACTCAGGATCGTCGTAGTTGCATTTGTGTACAATGCGCCTGAGGGAGTACCATTGATTACTGTTGCCCATGTTCCACCTTTATTATATTGCCATTGATACGTAAATGGAGATGTGCCGCTTGCAACTACTGTAAAGGATGCAATACCTGTGCCTGCACACATGCTGGCACCTGATGGCTGAAGACTTATTGTAACCCCTGTACATGCTGAAGTAACTGTTACTGTTACCGTAAATATTGACCCAACGCATGACCCGGTTTTGGGAGTTACTCTATAAATCGCAGTGCCAACCCCTGAAGGTATTGTTAAGGTTCCACTTATGCTGGTTTGTGGAATCGATTGTACACTGCCTCCTGTTACTCCTCCTGTATAAGTCGGTGCTGTCCATGTATATGTAGTTCCCACTGGAACTCCACCCGGTGTAACTGTAAAGGTTCCTCCTGATGAAATTGAGGCTGTCTGATCAGAAACATTTGGCGTTGGAGGTTGTGTATTGATAACAACATTGGATGAGGGTAATGAGATACATCCTGATGCATTGGTTACTGTAAAGTTATATGTACCTGCCGCAAGTCCTGAAATTGTCTTACTTGTCTTTTTTCCGGTTACACCGCCAGGATTAATAGTCCACTTGCCTGCAGGTAAGCCGCTTAATACTACGCTACCGGTTGCTACGGCACATGTAGGTTGAGTAATAGTGCCTACCAATGGTGCTGCTGGAGGAATACATTGATAATCCTCAACTTCCCCATTATTAGCTGAACCAAAACTTATTGATGCATCACTGTAATCTCTGATTTCTGCATTTGCCTCAAACAGCCTCAGTGGCAATGGTTTTATTATTTCTGTGTTCAAGAAAGAATTATAGTTGCCTGGAGAATCTTTGGCATTCATTCCCAAAGGATACATGAAAATTAAGAAGCCAAGTAATGCTTTATTCATTTTCAGGTTTGTCCAAAATGTGGGAAATTCTATAAAAAATGTCGGTTAGAAAATTGAGCATTTTATGTTAAGTTTTTAGCCTTTCAAAACCATTGCCTATAAAACCAAATTTATTAGTTTTCTATGAGATAATCATAATAATTAGAGAAAGAATCTGATTTTCAGTAAGCATTCCACGGATGTACTTTTCAGGTTAAGGAGTTAGTTAATATCAAAGTTAGGCCATGTTTAATCTAAAGTCAAAAGTTACACCAGCAAAAAGCTCAAGTCAACTTTATTTTAACTAAGTCTTATACAAAGTTCGATTACCTACATATCAAAGTCTACTACTTTCGTATCAAAAAATGATACTTTGGTTACATTTTCAGTGGAAATTGATGCAAAAACAAGAATTTTGTATTCCGGAAGTTTTATTAACTTTAAGACAAACCTATTTTAATGAAATATTATTCTATTGACAAGCCAGAAAAATGTCCGGCATGCGGTTCACAGCGGATCACAACGTTTCTTTATGGAGAACCCGGCTATTCTGAGGAACTTATGGCTGATATTAAAGCTGGAAGAGTAATTCTTGGAGGGTGTTGTATTTCAGGCTATGATCCTGATTGGGAGTGCGTTGATTGTAAAGCAGAGATATTTCAAAAGAACCTGTCATCAACAAATAGTCTAATCATAATGTCGATTGATTGAAGCCCTGCTGTTTAAATTACTACTCTCCTGTTTTAAGAACCACTTCCAACCACTGACAGCAAACACTGATTAGGGGCAGATTATATTCTAAAGGATTAATTAAAACTATCCTATATCAGGTAATTCTTCATACAGATTTCTTATGATTTCTTTGCCATATACTCTTTCTAATTTTCTAACAATAAAATGCCCCTTTGCCATATCTTGAAAGTGATCAATAAAAATGGTATTAATTATAGCTCCTCCAGCTGCACCGATTGCAGGTATTGCTTGTGCTGCAGCTTTCTCAGTGATTTGTATTCCAAATCTTTGTGAAATAATCGCTATCAACTTAACCAATAATGGGGCACCATCTTCTGTCAAACCTTTTTCAACAATAAATTTCGTCGCTTCAGAAACCGATTTTGCTAAAAGAGTTCGAACTGCATAATATCCGCTTTCTGTACCATCATCAGATTTGCTATTACCACCTAAAGCAAAAACCTCTAAGCAAGCTAATTTTGTTTCGTCGCTTGTAATAGATTCACCATGCGATCTGGCAATTTCTGCAATAGAACGTAACATTATTGTAGTTGATATTGGAAGTTCGATTGCTAATACAGCAATACCGAAAAAGCCACCAAGACCACCACTTGCTGCAACCCCTAATTTATGCCATTTGTTTGAAGATTCTTCACCCGGATTATCTTTTATAGTAAATATTGCCGCTTCTGATGCTTTGAGTAGAGCCGTCTTAGTAATTTTTCCGATTTTATCACCCCAGTTTTTAGGTAGTTTTTCAATTCCTTTTTCAATTGGTATTCCAATAACGTTAGTGATTTTAGCCGCAATCCCAGGGTTTTCTAATAAATTTTTAGCTAATTGAAGTTCTTTTCTATCTGATTCAGATATAATCGTTTTCATTATATTTTAATATTTAATTTACTAGTGTCCGGTTAAAATGAAGGAGATTACCTTCGGTGATCTCGTCCCGCTAGCGGGACTCGGTTCTTCGCTTCGCTCAGAATGACAAGTGTTTAGTGAGCTAGTAGGGAGGAGGGGGATGGCTGGAGGCATTTCCTCCAGCCACCCCCCTCCCCCAAAACACAAATGTCTGTCATTCTGAGCGAAACGAAGTGAAGCGAAGAATCTCATACTCGTTTTATTAGTTTTCCCGGACAATAGTGTATTTAATTAATAAATAAAGAAATATAAGTGAGTTTCTACAATTGCTTTGATAGGCTACAAACCAAATTCTTATACGAAGTTACTACTCGTTTAAGCCAAAGTCAACTTTATTTTAAACAAAAAACTCCCGATTTTCACCAGTAGTCTCAATGTAATGATGAAAGCAATAGTTGGCATAATCTTTGTTTAAAAGTATTGGAATATTAAAACTAAAAATGATGAAAAAGATATTTGTTTTTGTTCTGGTAGTATTGTTTGCAATACCGACATTTTCCCAGATTAAACTTGGAATAAAAGCAGGTGTAAACACAACAACTGTTCCTACATATAATGTTACAACTGGAGTTAATACTATTGAATCGCTGAAAGATGCTGCTTACGGTTTTCATGCCGGTGCATTTCTACGCATTACTATGTTAATTGTTTATATAATGCCGGAAGTGGTGTTTTCTTCAACAAATTATGAATATAACGTTACTACAGCTTCGCATCCTCAAGAAGTTCTATCACAGAAATTCAATAAACTTGAAATTCCTGTGCTTGTTGGTCTTAAACTAGGTCCGCTTCGTATTAACGCAGGACCAGCTGCCTCAATATTGATTAATTCACCAAAAGAACTTATTTCTGATCCCAATTTCTCCAAATTAGACAGGACTGCTACTTTCGGATATCAGGCTGGTGTTGGCTTTGATCTCTTCAAGACACTGACATTTGACCTTCGTTACGGTGGAAGTTTAAGTAATAAGTTTGGTGATTATGTAAATATTGGCAGCCATACTTTCAACCTTGACCATCGCGAGCCTTCTCTTATGTTGAGCGTTGGACTAATGTTCTAGAAATACAATATATTTTATTTGTCAAAAAGTCAAAACCTTTGCTCCATTCTTTAAATAATCTGTAAGAGGTTTCCCCAAAGATTCAAATTAAAGACTCTTTATAAGACTCCTTATAAGACTCCTTATTCAGTTTTCCTGCATGAGAGTTTTGTGATAAATTTGTCCAATAGGGTTAAAACTAATTTACTCAATTTCAAATACTATCACCCGATTACTATCTCTGCTTATACCATACAAAACCATTTTGTTTTTAACCGTGCGGTCAAAATCAATACCCTTCCCAAAAATTGGTGTCTGAATTGTTTTTCCTGTTTTCGTCAATGCAGCACCCAAATTAAAAAAATGAACATTGGAATTCAATTAGTTAGTAAATTATTCTTTAAGTGTGTCGAAAACATCTAAAAAGGAGGGAGATCCCTCGCTTCGCGTCGGGATGACGTCCGAATTTTTGTGGGTTGCGAGAAATGAAGTGAAGAATCTCTATCCCCTGATTTCGTCAATGCAGCACTCAGCTCTGAAGGAGCTGAATATTAGATTCAACGGTACAGGTGACTGTCCTTGACTTTTATTCCTTTGTTTCGTAACTTTATAACAATGAATTAATAGAAAAATGTCAGTCGACTTTTTGGAAAACTTTGAGATGGAGAACATTTCAATCGTTAATTTGTTTAAGCTGAAAAGGATTATTCGAGGCATTAACCCAGATCTTATGAAAAGCATATATGCAACTGTATTGATTAGTTTATTCCTGTTACTCAGAACAAGTGAAGCTACTGCACAAAGAGGAACAGAGGAAAAAAAGCCGAACCGTCAGGAGAGACTGGAGGATCGTGCAAATACGACGGAAATTTCCCGAACTATCAGTAATGCGGATTACACTGACGTTTATGACAGAAGCATATTGATGTATGCTTCCTCCAAGGGTTACACAAGAGCATGCAAAATACTTCTAAGGAGGGGAGCAGATCCCAACCTGCAAGCAATTGATGGTGCTACTGCAGGGGTATTTGCTTCTTACGGTGGTTATTTAAAGATCATCAAACTTCTTCTTGAAAAAGGCCTTGATCCAAATTTGCAGGCTCTTGACGGAAGCAATGCCCTGATGATGGCTTCCCAGAACGGACACACCGGGGTAGTTGGATTATTACTTGACTATGGTGCAAATCCAAATCTCCAGGCGTCCGACGGATATACATCCCTGATGCTCGCATCGCAGAATGGATATACCGATATAATCAGCCGGCTCATAGAGAAAGGGGCAAAAGTAGATATACAGGATTATAATAATGAGACAACCGCTCTTATCCAGGCTTCCCTGTTTGGATACACCTTTGCTGCCATGATGCTGCTTAAAAACGGAGCTGACCCTGATCGTCAGGATAAGGGAGGTGCAACTGCACTAATGACGGCATCTATGATTGGACAAACTGATTATGCAAAATTGCTCATGGCCTCCGGCGCTGATATCAACCTGAAATCAGCTGACGGGTCAGACGCCCTCATGCTGGCTTCATTAAATGGACATACTGACATTGTAAAAGCATTGCTTGAAAAAGGAGCTATCCCTGATTCACAGGAAAAAGACGGCACAAATGCAATTGTAATTACTGCAAAAGATGATATAGCAGACAGTATTAAAATGAGACTTTACACAGGATCAAGTAAGGATCTTCAATACTCTGAGAATGTGACCGCAAGGATAGCTGCAATGGAAAATGGAAACTTTGAAGCAGTTGAGTTATCAGCCATGAAAGAGGCCAATGATGATTTCATGGCAAATTCCATCAGGTCAACGGCTTTTTTACGTTCTTCCGGCAGCGGATTTTTAGCAATAGTAAAAGTGTTTCTTAAAAAACCCGGACTCATTGATTTAAATAGAACTGCCAGGTACACTGATCTAATGGCTGCCTCAATGAACGGGTATGCAGATATTGTTAAGCTGCTCCTTGAAAAAGGAGGAAATCCTTATTTAAAAGATAATGAAGGCAAAACGGCTCTTGACTATGCAGGGAATACCGATATCAAAAACCTGCTCAAATGAACCGGCACTCCTGACGGGTTTCAGCAGGAGTAAAAGCACAATTGATTAAACAAGCACCAGCACTACTCAAAAACAAACGTTCCAAAGCTGTTATACTCATGGAATGACCGATTGGTCTTCTGCCATGCAAAATGCGAAGCACCCTTGTCGTAATCAATCCTGTACATATTCGCCCTCCATTTTGTACCAGATGCAGGAGGAACCTGAGGAAGTGGATTCAGCAATTTATACGGTATGAAGAACTCAGCAATCCATCCGGCTACTTTGGCTCCACCCTGCTTCTCCCCCCCTATGGTACCCGTGGCATGAATGACCCTCTTTTCTCCACCGTAATTCCATGGCAGCCAGCCTAAAAACTTTCCTTTATAGTTTGGGACCATGATAGGCAATTCATAATCCATGGGAGAGATCTCATATTCGAAATACACTGGAAAATCTTCAGATGTCCAAAGAAAGACCTCAACCACATCTTCTTCCCAAAGATTAAGGTTGTCATCCCTCATGGTGGTTGTCAGTTTTTCATCGTCGCAGCGGAAAAGGAAATATATCCCTGTTCCGGAATAGAGAACCTTTACCATTGTCTTATAGTCGATGTAGTCAGAGCCCTGGGGGACAAGTTTTATCCATTCTGCAGTGTTCCATGTAATTGAACTTCCCTCCCCGTTAATAGTAAAATCCTTGCATTTTTTTATAGTAACCGAAGTACTTTCCTGGGCTGATACAGCTGCAGACAGCAAGACAGAAAGAAATAGAATGAATATCTTTTTCATATTTTTTTATAATATCTCATTAAGTTTTACAGGCCGGTTTTCCTTTTGCGATTTTTTTGCCGCGAGTGCAATGGCTACAGACATCAATCCGTCAGTACCTGAAACCGGAAGCTCCTTATCATTAATTACCGCATCGCAAAAGATCTTCATCTCATTTGCATAAGCCTCAAGATACCTGTCCATGAAAAAGTTCAGAGGAAGGGAGCCATGGACGCCATCATCTGCAAAATAGCGGTGATTCTCGGGGAAATTATTATCAGCACAGATCATCCCTCCGGATCCGAATATTTCAACACGCTGGTCATATCCATAGACAGCTTTGCGGCTGTTATCAATAACACCTATGGCTCCATTGGCAAAGCTCAGGGTAATAATAGCAGTATCGACATCTCCAGCCTTACCGATGGCAGGATCAACAAGCACTGCCGACTTTGCATATACCTCTGTCACTTCGCTTCCTGTAATGTAACGTGCCATATCAAAATCATGAATTGTCATATCCATGAACATCCCGCCTGATGTTGCACTGTACTCTGCCGGCGGCGGCGCCGGATCGCGTGATGTGATCTTCAGGATGTGCGGCTCACCTATTTTCCCTTCAATCACCAGTTGCCTTATTTTAAAGAAATTAGGATCGAAACGACGATTAAATCCTACCATCAGCTTTACACCTGCTTTCGCTACTGCAGCAATGGCACCTTTTATTACATCAAGGGAAAGATCCACTGGTTTTTCACAAAAAATATGTTTTCCTGCTTTTGCTGCCTCCACAATGTATTTTGCATGTGTGTCTGTCGGAGAGCAGATCGCAACAGCCTCAACTTCAGGATGCTTAAGGACATCCAGATAACTGCTGTAGACAGAAGTTATCCCAAATGCCTTTGCCACTTCATTTGCGCTTTCCAGATTAATGTCAGCAATAGCCACCACATCAGCCTGCGGAACATTCTGAACAAGGGTTGCAATATGTACCTTGCCAATCCTCCCGGTGCCGATTACTCCAAGTTTTAACTTTTTCATATTTACGATATTAAAGATTGTGTGAAATATAAGAGTTGCTTGTTGCTTGTTGCTTGTTGCTTGTTGCTTGTTAACCAGTAACAAGTAACCAGTAACCAGTAACCCGATTTAATTATAATCCAAGTGATTTTATAAATTCCCGGTTACGCTTCGCGCATACTTTCGGATTCCCCATTCCAGGCAGTACATCCTGCTCCACAACTATCCAGCCTGAATATTCCTGAGCATGAAGCTCACTGACAATTGCCCTGAAATCGACTGATCCCTTTCCCAGCTCACAAAAAACTCCGCCGGCAACTGATTTAAAATAATCCCAGTTTTCAGTACGTGATTTTTTTGCAGTTTCAGGATGACAATCTTTGAAGTGTATATGCCATATACGGTCATTATGATTAGTAAGAGCCTTAAGCGGATCACCTCCGCCAAACATATAATGGCCCATGTCAAGAACAAGGCCGACAAGAGAAGGGTCGGTCAGTGAAAGCAGTTTGTCAATTTCGGCAGGTGTTTCCACAAACCCTGCGCAATGATGATGAAAGACGGTCCGCAATCCTGTCCGGGATTTGACTTCCCGTGCAATTAGATCAGCACCTTCAGCGAACACTTTCCATTCAGCATCAGTAAGTCCCATCGACGGAGTCACTCTTCCTGCGTTTTGGGTACGTTCTTTTACACTTCCGTTTTCATCGGCAAGAACAATAAAAGAATCAGGGAAGCCTGCTTCTGCCATCAGCCTGGCAGTTTTGACCGCATTTTCAACACCAGCGGCATGCTTATTTTTGTCCTTGAGAAATACAGGAACAAAGGCTCCAACCATTTCCAGGGAACGTTTATCAAGCTCTTTTCTTAGCTCTTTCGGAATAACTGGCATAAATCCCCAGTCGCCAAGCTCAGTACCCTGATAACCAGTCTCCCGGATCTCATCAAGGACCTGTTCAAAACCGGCTGCTTTGCCTTCAAGTTCAAATTCGAGTACACCCCAGGAACATGGGGCATTTGCAATTTTTATCATATCGTTTAGTATTAGAATTTCCTTGTCCATTCATCATGCCAGCGCTCAATAACGACTTTTGTCTGGGTATAGAATTCAACTGCATGGTTTGATTGTCCGTGCAGGTCGCCGAAAAAGCTATCCTTCCATCCGCTGAAAGGGAAGAAAGCCATTGGGGCAGCTATTCCTATATTTATTCCGATATTTCCAGCCAATGTATCATGTCTGAATTTCCTGGCCGCGGCCCCGTTGCGGGTAAATATGCAGGCTGAATTGCCATACCGGCTCCGGTTAATAAGAGTTATTGCATCATCAAGAGTTTTAGTACTGACAATACACAAAACAGGTCCAAAAACCTCAGTATTATAGATCTCACTTTCAGAGCTTACATTTCCCAGAATTGTCGGACCAATGAAATTCCCCTTCTCAAAACCTGGCACGGTTAAATTCCGTCCATCAAGGAGCAGGTCAGCGCCATCATCCAATCCTTTTTGGATCAAGCCATTGATTCGGTCTTTGCTCTCTTTGGTAATGACAGGCCCCATTTCAACATCGGCTGCTAAGCCATTTCCGATCTTTTTGGCCCTGGCTGATGCGACAATTTTATCAGTGAAGGTTTTGGAAGCATCACCAACCAGAATAACAAGAGAAGCCGCAAGACAGCGCTGTCCGGCACATCCGAAAGCACTGTCGGCAATAATCTTAACCGTAGTTTCCGGATCTGCATCAGGCATTACCACAACCGGATTCTTGGCACCGCCCTGAGCCTGAACACGTTTCCCGTTTGCCACACCTGTCTGATAAATGTATTTAGCCACCCTGGTAGAGCCGACAAAGCTTATTGCATGTATGCCCGGATGATTAAGAATTGCATCAACTGTCTCTTTTCCACCATGCACCATATTCAGAACTCCCGGGGGAAGCTTCAGTTCGTCAAACAGTTCGAATATATATGCCATTGTACCCGGCACTTTCTCTGATGGTTTGACAATATATGTGTTCCCGCAGGCGATAGCGTAAGGCATAAACCAGAATGCTATCATAACAGGGAAGTTGAAAGGGGCAATGCATGCACCGACACCCACCGGTTGCCGTATGACAAATTCATCTATCCCTTTTGAAATATCCTCCGAGAATTCGCTTTGTAAGAGTTTTGGTATTCCGCATGCAACCTCTATGTTTTCAACTGCCCGCACAACCTCAGCCTTTGATTCAGAAAAAGTCTTTCCGCTTTCTTTTGTACAGATTTCTGAAATTTTGTCAGCGTTTTTCTCCAGTATCTGCTTCATCCTGAAAAGATACTGAATGCGCTGTGCAGCAGGGACCTCCCTCCACGACAAATATGCCTGGTATGCTTTCTCTGCCGCAAGTGAAACATCATCACCCGATCCGGCAGGGACACTTGCCAGAAGGCTCCCATCAGCAGGATTTACAACATCAATAAACGATGTGCTCCTGCTTACTACCCATTCCCCGTTAATATAATTCCGCAGCGTTTGTTTTATCATTTTTGAATTTATTATTTCGTTTTTTCTGATTTCCCTCCCAGGTAATACCTCTGTTTCTTTTTGTTTTCCCTGTAATTCTTATAAGCCTCTCTGACAGTTTCAATTTCTGAAACCTCTGCCACAGCTACTTCCCACCAGGCATAACCAGGAACGCCTTTGCAGAGGTCTGTTTCGATAGTGATAACTGTTGTTACGGTTTGTTTCTTTGCTCTCGCAAGGGCCTTTTTCAGAGATTCAATATCTTTAGCTTCAATTACATTCGCTCCCAGACTGCGGGCATTCTGCGCAAAATCAACTGGCAGGGTTTCACCAGTGAGCTGACCTGTTTTCTTTTCGCGGTACCGGTATTTCGTTCCGAAACGCTGGGATCCGACAGACTCTGACAGTGCCCCTATACTTCCGAATCCGTTGTTATTCAGAAGAACAATGGTGACTTTAATCCCTTCCTGAATGGCTGTGACAATTTCATTGTTCATCATCAGGTAGTTGCCATCGCCAACCATGACGAATATTTCCCGGTCGGGACAAGCCATCTTTGCACCTATGCCTGCAGCACATTCATATCCCATGGTTGAATAACCATATTCAAGGTGAAATCCCTTCGGATCGATAGTCCTCCAGAGCTTATGAAGGTCGCCTGGCAGACTTCCGGCAGCGCACAGCACTACATCCCCGGGGCCGGCAAATTCATTGACGGCTCCAATAACTTCAGCCTGTGAGACAGGAATTTCTCCTGAAACTTTGTAAATCTCACTTACCTTCTCATCCCAGGCTTTATTTGCATCCGCAGCACTCTGAATATAATCTTTGGGAACCCTGTAATCACCCAGTAATACTGAAAGCTCTTCCAGACACACCTTAGCATCGCCTGTGACAGGCAATGCACAATGCTTATAAGAGTCGAAATCAGCAATATTTATATTGACGAACTTTACATCGGGATTCTGAAAGGCTGTTTTTGATGCGGTTGTAAAATCGCTGTAACGCGTTCCGATACCGATTATAAGATCAGCATCAGAGGTGAACTGGTTTGCTCCGGGGGTACCAGTTGCCCCTATTGCTCCAAGGTTTGAAGGGTGGTTATATGGCAGAGATCCCTTCCCTGCGAAAGTCTCAGCAACAGGAATTCCTGTCTGTTCTGTCACTATTTTTAAAATTTCCGTTGCTTCGCTGTAGATCACTCCCCCACCAGCAATAATTACCGGTTTCCTGGAATTCCTTATAAGGCTGGCAGCTTCATTTATTGCTGCTGTATCAGGTCTTGGTCTTGCTATTCTCCATATTCTCTTAAAGAATAATTCTTCAGGAAAGTCAAACGCCTCGGCCTGAACATCCTGTGGCAGGGCGAGGGTGACAGCTCCTGTATCAGAGGGGGAAGTCAGCACTCTCATCACTTCCGGCAGGGAGGTGATTAACTGTTCAGGCCTGCTGATCCTGTCCCAGTATTTTGAAACAGGTTTAAAACAGTCATTTACTGATATATCCTGAGACTGGGTCGATTCAAGCTGCTGCAATACAGGGGCCACATTACGGCGTACAAAAATATCACCCGGCATGATCAGCACAGGCAGCCTGTTGATCGTAGCACAGGCGGCTCCGGTTACCATATTTGTAGCGCCAGGGCCAATGGATGAGATACAGGCAAATGCGCCAAGACGGTTCTTCATTTTGGCATACGCAGTTGCGATATGTACCGAAGCCTGTTCATTCCTGGTCATATAGTAACGGAAATCAGGATTTTCCATCAAACCCTCGCCCACCCCGGCAACAATACCATGACCAAATATTCCCAGGCATCCTGCAAAAAAAGGATTTTCCACACCGTCGCGCTCAACGTACTGGTTCTTCAGAAACCTGACTATTGCCTGACCGACAGTCAATTTTTTTGTATTCATCAAGATTAGCTCCTTAATTATTCTTATTACAATTCATTTCTATAGTGACTAGCGGAATCCTTGGATCCATCCCCTTCCATGTTCCGTAGATCCATTTGTGGTCAGGATCATCGGTACTTGTAAGGCTCTGGTCGCTTCCCGCAAGAAAATTCAGATAATAAACATTGTATCCGTGTCCTGCAACAACAGGATGATATCCTTCAGGCACAATCACCAGATCATTGTTATGTGCTTCTGCTATTTCATCCAGGCTCCGGTCATCGTTATACACTTTCTGGATTGCGAATCCCTGAGGTTTATCGATCTTATAAAAATATATCTCTTCGAGACTGGCTTCCAGTAATTTACCGGTCAAAGGATCGATTTTTCTTTTATCATGCTTATGGGCAGGGAAAGAGCTCCAGTTACCTGAGGGTGTATAAACCTCAACACATACCAGCCTGCTGCTTTCAGATCCAGGAGGCAAAATACTGTTGATCTGCCGGCTGGCATTGTCTCCGCCGCGGAATTCAACTCCCATTTTCACTACATCTTCAGGTGAAATTAAACGGGCGGGATATTTTTTTTCAGCTAAGCACCATCCGCATGCGATGTCAAGAATATCGCCGGCAGGCGAAATATCAAATTCAGTATGAGGAGGGAGGTATAAAGCATGAGGCATTCCGCTGAAT
Source organism: Bacteroidales bacterium (assembly GCA_038252165.1). GTDB lineage: Bacteria > Bacteroidota > Bacteroidia > Bacteroidales > VadinHA17 > LD21. Next base: position 28,139 of record JBBSAP010000004.1, read on the forward strand.
ACATCTTTTCTTCCGTTCCATGTTTTCCATGAACCAGCTGACGTTTCAGCGGTGAAATTGCCACCCATCAAAACAAACAGATATTCATTGTCCTTTGTATTTCCTTTCCATTTTTGCCCTGATTTAATAGTTCTGGCAAGAAAATTCAGCTGATTCCACCCTGCTTCATCAGATGTGACACTCTGGTAAATTTCATCCTCCCGAGATGCTTTTGCAAGAACTTTGCATTTCTTATCTCTGTTCATCATAAAGTGTTTAAGGGAGCATTATATCACGGATTTTTAGAATCAGGTCAGTAGTCGCCTGGCTGAATTGTCGTAATGTTCGTACAGTAGATCCGAATCCATCGAACTCTTCAACTTTCATCCCTTTTTCATCGTATGCCCGGCGGAAATCCAGGAACTTTTTCTCAAGTTCGTCAATGATCGCCTGGTCAACGGGTTTATCCATCCTGTTCTCGATTGTTACATCCGATGCGTTGTATCTTTTCTGCCACTGCCAGGGAGGAGAAATAACGACATTACCACCAATGAATTCTGACCAGTGCCGGTGATTTCTGAAAGCAGCGCTTAAAAGCCTCAGCCGGTAACCGCGTTCTGTGTAAATCCGGTAGGCTTTCTTCATAACAGCCACACCTGCCCAATCAAATATCTCAGGATTTGCGATTATATTTTCTTTTTCCGATACTACTTTAAGCCAGTCATCGAGCCTGCCCACCATCAGTGTACATACAGGTCCCATTGTGCTGATATCCTTCCTCTCCTTTTCCCTCCGGGTCAGCCCGCGTTCGACGGCTTCGGCCACAGCTATGGCCTGGGGGAGTGTAAAGCTTACTGTGGCGTTAATGCTTATTCCTCTGTATGTTGCCTCTTCAATGGCTTCGACACCAGCTTTTGTGACAGGTATCTTAACGATCATGTTCGGAGCAAGCTGGTTGAAATGCTCCGCCTGTAACAGAATTCTTCCTGCATCGCGGTATAACCTGGGATCAGTCTGTATAGAAAGTCTTCCATTCTTTCCTTTTTCCCTGTCAAACACAGGCTTGAGCAGGGAAGCGGCCTTCACCGACATCTCCTCTATAAGCTTCCACGCAATTTCATCTTCGGTGGCTGCCGGATTTTCTTTTATGATCAGAGGGATCCGCTCCTTCCATATTTCCCACTCCTGCCTGAGAACATTGAGAACAATAACGGGATTACAGGTAGCTCCCGAAGCACCATGGCCGATTGAGGATGTAAGCTCTTCGGTCGAGCAGGAGTCATTCCACAGCATCGTCGGGGTTGTCTGCGTCATTTTGTGAAGTGTGCTTTTATAAATCTCTTTTTGTTGTGATTCTTTTTCCATAATATTATTTTGCTGTTATGGTTGCCTAAATTCATTTTAATTACCAGAATACGGTGTAAAGAAGAGCTAATATACCGCAAATTCCTATTGCTGCGATATTGAATGCCGGTGTGGTTTCAAAAATTCCTTCCCTGATAATAATACCCTTATCATTCATTTTCTTCTGAGCATTATTCAGGATTATGATAAAGCCTAACAGTATAAACCCGGCAACAATAACATAGCCTGCTTCAAGCGCCAGGTTTTTATACTGCCTGACAAAAAAAGACATTACAATTCCGGCAATTACTGCCACGGCAATCATTCTTGCCCCTAACCTGATCCTCTTCCCGGCCAGTTCTTCATTATGAACATTATCGATATTATGATTTTTGTCCAGAAGGCTTAAACCAATCATTACAAATGAAAGCACTATAAAAACATATCCTATGCGAAGGATAAACGGCATCTCAGGATTTATGATTTTAAATAGAATTCCCAGGGGAATGGTGAGTATTGCTGTCCAGAGAGCTGCATTGGCAGTGGCCCGCCTCCAGAAAAGTCCGCAAAAGAAAATCAGGAAAGTACCAGGGTATATATATCCGGTATACTCCTGGATATACTGGTATGCCTGATCGAGAGTTTTCAGTTCAGGCGCTACGGCAGTTGAGATAATCAGAGCAACCAATGCCGTTATCCTGCCAGTTCTTACGAGCTGCTTTTCTGAAGCATTTTTATTCAGATAGCTTTTGTAAATATCAATTGTAAAAATGGTTGATGTACTGTTTACCAGTGAGCTGATCGATGATACGGCAGCTGCCGCAATTGCAGCCAGTGAAAGTCCCGAGATCCCGACCGGTACAATATTGGCTATCAGCCAGGGGTATGCTTCATCTGATTTTCCAAGTTTTACGCCAAGTGCAAAAACAGCGATTCCCGGTATTACGACCAGCAGGGGAACAAGCAGTTTAAGATATCCGGCAAATACCACTCCATGCTGGGCTTCCTTCAGTGATTTACCGGCGAGTCCGCGCTGTATAATGAACTGATTGAATCCCCAGAATCCGATATTTGTAAGCCACATGGATCCGATCACCACTCCCAGTCCCGGCAAATCATTGAATGCATCCTTCAGGCCACCCTTTCCATCTGGTACCGACAGAGTTCCTTTTTCGATGATCATATGAAATTTCTGAGGCGCCCTTTCGAGGAGTTCTGAAAAGCCTGCAAATATTCCATTCCCGTCGCTAAGGGCATTAAGTGCAAATGCAGTTGTGATAATGCCACCCAGTATTAAAATAAAAACATTAAACACATCTGTCCAGGCAACAGCTTTCATTCCTCCCCACAGTGAGTATAAAGCAGAAAAGAATGAGAATGCGATAACCCCGTAAATAAGAGGTAATCCGATTATTCGTTCCATTGCCAGCGCCCCCAGGTATATTACGGCTGTCATGTTTATAAAGATGTACACCAGTATCCAGAAAACAGCCAGGCTGGTACTTACCCTCTTATCATACCTCTGTGTAAGGAACTGAGGCATTGTATATATCTTCTTCTCAATAAACACCGGAAGAAAATACTTGGCAACCAGAATAAGAACAGCTGCCGCGATCCATTCATAGGCTGCAATAGCCAAACCAACCGCATATCCCGATCCTGACATTGCAATAAAATGTTCTGCTGAGATATTAGCCGCAAGGAGCGTGGATCCGATCGCCCACCACGGTAATGAACGGCTGGCTAAGAAATAATCCTGTGAGGTTTTTTGCTGGCCCTTTTTGGTTCTTGAGACCCAGAGCCCGAGGCCCACAATGATTATGGCATAAGTAAAGAAAATTACCCAGTCAATAGTAGCGAATTGTTTCATTTATAGACGATTATTGAGGATTATTCAGAAACCCGGCAAGTTTCACAATTTTGTCGGTGTTTATGAAATCAACCTTCATTTTCATAAAGGTATCCCATGCATTAATGTCATCAGGAACATTCCAGAACCTGATCTTCTTTTTCACTGAATGAACTGAATCAATAATTCCATTAAGCCTTATCTTTTCTTTCTCAATAATTTCACCTTCACCGTTCCATGAAGAGAAGTTCCTGAAGTTTTCGCTGTAAAGAGCAATCCTTTTCAACTGCTTTTTACTGAAATTCTGATTCAGGTTGCCATCGAAAAAAATAAAACCCGGATAATTTACGAATTTGCCCGGTTCAGGCCTATTACCTGTAATGACTATCCGGACTGAATTTTTATTTATTTTCGGATTGAACACATCCGGATATTGAATCAGCTTATGAATCAGCAATGAAAGAGTCGGCTCAAAAGGTGTTTTAAGATCAATCAGCAACTGAAATGTTCCGGGATTGTCTTTCCAGGCTTTGCCTTTATTCTGCCTAAATATTCTGACAATTGGCTGAATATAAAGAGAATCAAGAGTCCTTGAGGGAACTATTTCTTTCTCGTAATGTGCAACGAACAATTCGCCATTGATTGCCCAGATATCTGCTTCGATCGAACCGAAATGGTTATTATAGGCCAGCAGGAAGGGGATGTCGTTCTCATAATCATTGTGAGAATGAGCATTCAGGGTTGAATATTGGGCAATTGTTGCAGAAAAAATGAATATAAGTGTCAGAAAAACTAAAATTATTCTCTTCATAACAGTTGTCGGTTTATATGGATTTAACATTAGAAAATTAAGTAATATCTTTAATATATCAAACAGTTTGACAGTATGAAAAGTCATGGATAAGGTAATAATCCTATTTTCATACTGGCCTTCATAACTGCTGTATTCATGATATTCATTATGATAGGTTTAAATCTCCTTAAAAGACAGGTTTTTGGTTACTGCTGCTTATCGGTATTTCAATAAATCGAAAAAATCTGCGTTCATAAAGGTGATATGATAAAAAATTTGTATTATTGGAGGTTCAATTTAAAAATTAACAGATATGAAAAAAATACTTATAGGTATCGGAACAATTTTAATTATGGCATTTGTGGTTATCCTGTTTGTCAACGCCAATGGTTCCAGAAAGGAGTCGCAGAAGGCCAAAACTGAATCTTGTTGTCCTGCCAGCCAGACTGAAGCAAAAACAGTAAATTCTGATTGCGGACAGACTGGTTCCTGCACGGGTACCTGCGGATCAAAAACTACAGGAGCCAAATAACTTCTCCTTATGAATTGAAAAAATAATCCGGTATGTGAATCAGTTCACAGCCGGATTTTTTTTTAAAATATTGCGAATCCTGACAAGCCAAATTAAAGAATTCCCTATTTTTAGACTGTTATTGATCAATTAACCCTTAACCATATTTCACAATGAAAGAAAAGACTGATAAAGGATTGAACCGCCGCGATTTTCTGGGATTGTCAGCTATCGGACTGACAGGTCTCACTATCCTGCCAAGCTATGTTATAAACGGGATCCGGGTAGCTCCAAGCGACCGTGTTCTGATGGGAACGATTGGTCTGGGTCGTCAGGCGCTCTCCGATTTCAGGGGATTTGCCGGTGCTGCCGGACTTCAGGTAGTGGCTTGCTGTGATGTAGATACTATTAAACAGCAGCGATACAAGAAGACCGTTGAAGAGTGGCAGAAATCTAAAGGACTTGCTCCGCGATGTGATACCTATGAACAGTATGAACAGCTCCTCGGGCGTAAGGATATAGATATTGTGGAAGTTGTATCACCCGATCACTGGCATGCTCTGATGACAATTCATGCCTGCCAGGCAGGAAAAGATGTTTATGTACAGAAACCTCTCTCCTACACTATCAGGGAAGCACTGACAATGACCAGGGTTGCGAATGACAATAAAAGGGTAGTCCAGGTAGGAAGCCAGCAACGCTCAAGCAAGGAATTCCAGAAAGCCATTGAACTTGTACAAAAAGGTGCAATAGGTCACATCGAGAAGATATATGCAAAGGTTGGGGATCCTCCGAAGCCTCTCGACCTGCCGGCAATGGCTATTCCGGGGAACCTGAACTGGAACCTGTGGCTTGGTCCTCTCAATGATGAAAAGATCGTGTACAATTCCGATCTTGCACCACAGATAACTCTCGATCCGGTGCAAAACGAAACACTCTGGGGTGCATGGCGATGGTACCTGGAAACCGGGAACGGCTACACGGCTGACTGGGGAGCCCACATGTTCGATATTGCACAGGCAGCGATCGGGATGGATGGGTCAGCCCCAAGCGAAATAATTCCAAAAGGTTACAACGGCCAGCCATATATGACTTTCAAATACAAGACCGGTGTTGTGATGACTGAACAGCCTTATCTTGAGGATAATCCAGGTGCTCAGGGAATTAAATTCATTGGTACAAAAGGATGGATAGAAGTTGCAAGAGGGTATTTAGCATGTTCCGATCCTTCACTCATTCCGGCAGAAATTGCAGGAAACCGGCCGCAAGCAAGAGCTGAACGCCCGGCCGCCGCTCAGCCGGCACAAAGGCCTGCTTCTGCACAGGGACGTCAGGCTGCCGCACAGGGACAAAACCAGGCACGTCCAGCTCCCACACAGGCAGGTCTGCAGTTTGAGATCAGTTCACCACACATGCAAAACTTTATTGATTGCGTGCGTTCCCGCCAGAAACCCATCGCATCCATTGAGGTAGGCTGCAGTACAGCAATAACCTGCTGTCTCGGAAATATTGCAAATGAGCTTAAGAGACCACTGAAATGGGATCCGGCCACATACACATTTGTCGATGATAAAGAGGCTTGCAGTCACAGGTTAATGGATTATGACTACAGGAAGCCTTATAAACTATAGAGTTTAAATTAGAAGAACTTACAGAGAGGGCCACAGAGATCCAAATCCGACCTGTGGTAAGCAATTTTATTCCACAAAATAAAATTTGTTTCCAATTGTTTTGGATGTAAATTTGACAATAGAAATCCTTGCAATGGCATATTTTAAATTCAGAGGTGCTCTGTTTTTTCTGCTTCTTTTAATACCGGGTGCCGTCTTAAGCCAGGACATATTATATAAGAAAGATGCCACTTCCCTGAATGTCAAAATAATAGATTTTAACGGAAAAACTGTCAGATACAAGATTGAAGGTGACTCGGCCGCGGTTAATCATTACATGAGCACATCAGTGCTTGACAGCCTTAAGTACTCAGGCGGAAATTCAATTAATCTGACTTTGGGTTCCAATATTATAGAACCAAAACTGAAAGAAACAGACCGGAATTATTTCAGCACCGAGCTTATCAATTTATTCACAGGCAAACCATACCTTGAGTATGAAAGGATTTCGAAAAACGGGAAGACTGGTTTTGTCACAGGATTGCTTATCAATTTTAATACATACGATAACATGTATTGGTTTGGATACCAAGGCTGGATGCAGTTTTATAATTTCAGTCCGCACTATTTTTTCGTCAGGACCGGAGTAAATTTCTATCCCTTCAGCCAGTCACTTGTGAGGACCGGAATCACAAGGTTTTCAACAGGATTCTCTATATTGCTCGGTTCATACCGAAAGATCGATTTTGACACATACTACATCGACAGCTTTAATACTAAACCGGTCCTGGCAGGAAGCCTCATGTGGAATTTCAGGGAAAAGCTTTTTCTCGGCGATCATTTTGTGATCACCGGAGGACTGGAGTTTTCGGTGATTCCGCTTTTCACTTTTTTCTGCCCGCAAATCGGTGTTTCACTTGGCTTTTAATGCACCTAAATAATATTTATTCAGATGTTAAAAATTCTTCGTTCGCAGGCAATCGCCAGGCCGCTTGCCTGGATAATGATCTGCTCATTACTTAGTATGACAGGCGGATGCTCATACTTTAAGGTGGTACGACCATCTGAACAGCCCCGTGATGTCATAACCAGAATTCAGGATCAGCAAAAATTCATTATACTTCATCTTGACGACAAAGCCTGGCAATTATCGGATATAATTGTTAACGATGAGTCAATTACAGGATCGATTTCAGTAGTGGCCGGACACGAAAGATACAAAACCGTTAAACCTGAAAATTCAAACAGGTATCATAAAAACAGGATGAATGATGAATCATACATTCTTAACGAAGTACATATCTATATAACTGAGTATTCAGATGCCGGAAAGGGAAGGATTTCAATCCCGGCAAGCGCCATTAAGAAGATTGAAATCTATGACAAAGATAAAGGGGCAACAGCAGCATCCTGGGCATTCAGTGCAGTTGGGGTTGCCGCTGGTGCATTTGCAGTGGTGATTGTTATTATTTTACTGACAAAATCTTCATGCCCGTTTGTATATGCTTACGACGGCAATGATTATCTGTTCTCCGGCGAGATCTTCAGCGGAGCAACACAACCCGGTCTTGAACGCGATGATTATATGCTTCTTCCGGCAGCTGTTTCTTCTGAAGGAACATACAGCGTAAGGCTTACAAATGAGGTTCACGAGATCCAGTCGGTCAATTTTGCCAGTCTGCTTGTCGTGGATCATCCCGCTGACCTTTCAGTGCTGATTGATAAGACCGGAAAGATTCATTGATTATCCGATAGTGACTTATCCCGGATATAATCAGCGCAGGATGGGATGCTTTGGCGCAGGAAATGCTGTTTCCGGAAATCTTGAAGATGCTGTTTCCATTTTAAAAAGATATGGGTGCCAGAAGTATGAGTTAAATCTGAATGAATAATTACCTTAGTGCGGTCATTCAATCAGGACGTAGTAAATTTTTACGTAATTGATAATACAATTTCCATTATTTTTATGACTTAATTAATAATTAAAAATGCATGAAAAATATTGTGAATAAGATACTGACTTGGATGAGCCTGATTAAAAAGAGTACTTATTTAAAAATCACTTTTATAGTAGCCGGAATTGCTTCGACAGTCTGGTTTCTGATTCGTGTCATTCCAAAACCCACGAGAGCTTCATATCCGTGCATGCGTGTGGCGGCACCGGTAATGTCAGGTTTCGTGCTTTACCTGATGTCGGTCGTCGGATCTGTAGCAGCTTTCAAAAAGGCAAAGCTGAGCTTTATCAGGCAAAATTATTTCTACACTGTGATATTCCTGGTTGTGGCCTTTGCAGGATCACTATTTGTTATTAGCAGGGGAACTGGATATGCTTCCGCCAATAGCAATCCTGAATGGATCATTGTACCGAATCAGCCTGTCGGCGAAGGGAAGGGTATTTTCCCGGGAAGGGTAGTTTGGGTTCATGATCCTGCCGTTGCGAATTGGGATGGCAAGACAGGCAGCTGGTGGGATGAGAATGTCGTTTCACAATCGGAAACCGATAGAATGCTGAACGAATCAGTTAAAAGCCTTACCGGTGAAAAGACAGAAAAGAAAGCCTGGACAGCTCTTTTCAGGCACTTCAATTCTAAGCATGGAGGGAAGAATCAATCCTATAAGCCAGGAGAGAAAATAGCTGTTAAAATTAACACCAACAACACTTATAGCCACGAGGATTCACCAGAGCTCAATGCAAGCCCGCAACTCGTTCTTTCATTGCTGAAGAGTCTGGTCAATGAGGCAGGGATCCCTCAGAAAAACATCACGGTTTTCGATGCCAGCCGGTTCATTACCGACAATATTTTCAATAAATGCAACCTGGCATTCCCTGAAGTGATCTTTGTCGACAATACCGGAGGTGACGGGCGAATAAAATCAGCATATCTGGACAATGCAATACCCTATTCGGTCGATAACGGGAAACTGGCAACAGGTCTGGCAACCTGCGCCGTTGAAGCTGACTACATGATAAATATGGCTCTTCTCAAAGGGCATGTAGGCCAAGGTGTCACATTATGTGCAAAGAATTATTACGGAGTCACGAGCATTGATAACAACTGGCGCAAAAACGCACACAACAATTTCAATCCCGACAGGCAGGGCAAACCTCAGTACCTGACTTTTGTCGACTTCATTGCACATAAGGACCTTGGGGCTAAGACAATGCTGTTCCTTATTGACGGCATCTACGGTTCAAAGCTGGTCAATGGAGCTCCTGATCCAAAATGGAAGATGGAACCTTTCAATAATGGCTGGGCATGCAGTCTGTTTGCATCGCAGGATCCGGTTGCCATTGATGCTGTTGGGCTGGATTTTCTAAGGTGTGAATTTCCGGATGCACCTGACATGGCTTTCAGTGATAACTACCTTTTTGAAGCTGCGCTTGCTGATAATCCTCCATCAGGGACAAAATATGATCCAAAACGCAATAATGAAAGAATATACAGCCTTGGTGTGATGGAGCACTGGAACAATGCAAAAGACAAGAAATATAGCAGGAATCTCGGCAAAACCACAGGAATTGAACTTGTTCACAAAACAATACAGGCAAAAACAGGAAAATAAAAAAATTAAATTATCATGAAAAAACTGTCAAGAAGGGAATTTCTAGGAAAAAGCGCACTGGGTATCGGATCAGCAGTTATTGCTTCCCAGTTTCCGCTTGATGTCAATGCCAATGCTGCCTCAAAACTTGTAAAAATGCCAATTGGCTTCCAGGTGTGGACCATAAAGGATTCACTTGTAAAAGATTTCCCGGGGACATTAAAAAAGATGGCAGCTCTGGGATATCAAAGCATGGAAATGTGCTCTCCCCCGGGTTATGAATCATCAGGCTTTGGTCCTCTGATGAAACTGACAGCCAAAGAGATGAAGCAGATTATCAGCGATGCCGGTCTAATTTGTCCCAGCTCGCATTACGGCATGGGAGAGTTCAGAGAGCATCTGGATGAAAGGATTGCATTTGCACTGGAGTCAGGTCAGACCCAGATGATCCTCTCAAGCTTTGGATTACCTCAGAATGCCACCTCTGATGACTGGAAGAAAGCGGCTGACGAACTCAATAAATATGGTGCCAGGGCAAAAAAAGCCGGTATCCAGATGGGGTTCCATAATCACAATGGGGAATTTCAGAAAATAAATGATACTTTGATATATGATGTTCTGATGAATCAATTTGATCCTGAATATATTAAAATGCAATTCCAGGTAGCAGTCATCAGTATCGGGTATAAGGCTTCAGACTATTTTACAAAATACCCGGGAAGGTTTATCTCCGCTCATCTCGCCGACTGGTCGGATACAAAAAAAGCATCTGTTCCAATAGGACAGGGAATTGTTGACTGGAAGGAATTCTTTGCCACCATTAAAACAGGAGGTGTAAAGAACATTTTCGTGGAAATGGATGAGGCTACCTTCAAAGAGAGTGCAGATTATCTGAAAAATCTTTAGGTAGCTGAGATTATATGGAATGTAAAAACCCATTAACCGCCAAGTCCACTAAGTAGGCGCAAAGGTCGCAAAGTTAATACTTAATGACCTTTGCGGTTAAGTTTTTTTCTTCCTGTAATAAAATCCCTTATATTAAAGAATACAGAGAATCCCAGAGCTCCAAGAAATGAGTACAATGTGACATTATCAACCAGGGGAGGGCTAAAATCCATCCCTGTAATCCTATCAGCCAGGTATTTAACATATGAAGAAGGCAGGTCTGTTATACCGAGTTTATTAAGGACACTGAAATGCCAGTCGGTAAGGGGACAATATCCCAATGTCCCGACAATAAGTCCCAGAAATAACCAGGATGCACCCGTCAGAACAAGCAAAATCAGATTGAATTTTCTTGTCTTCCTCCAAATCCAGCCAAAAAGATTAAAAAATATAATGGAGGTGTGGAAAACAACAAAGAATATGTCGAGTATATGCCAGATCATTTATTGATAATGAAACTTATCCTGCGCACCAGAATGCCCGTACCGGGATTGCAACCTGTTTCATGGCAAGGCTTTCGGGGGTTATCATGTTCGTCCTGATTTGTTCTGATTAACAACTTCATGAAGGTACGAAGAACACCTTAAAAATACAATGCATTCGCCCGACACAGGTAATCACAGTGAAATTACATGGAAATGGATATCTTTATTCCTTATATTTTGTGGTATTATTTTCATAGAATTGCTTTAATAATATTGATATGCGGCCATCTTTTTCACTATTGTTTATTTTCATTTTTGGAATTGCTTTTACCCAGGAGAACCAGGATGTCTCCAAAGCAAGATTGAAAGCTGATGCAAATGTCAGCCTTAACAGCAATGGTGTGGCATCAATACCAGCATTTTCGCTCGGAAAACCAGCTGTTATCGCTTCAATATCCCTTACGAAAAACCGTTTCAGTTATGATCCCGTGCTCGCTTATGGTGTTAATATGAAACCATGGTTCATTGACAACTGGCTGCATTATAAAATAATCCGCAAACCATCTTTTGAATTAAGGACGGGAGTAAACTTCAGCACCTTTTTTACTGATTACAAATTTACTGAAGAAACCATACTTCGGGGTGACAGATATCTTGCATTCGAAGTAGCGGCAACTTACAAGTTCCAGTCAAACACATCGTTGACACTCATGTACTGGAATGACAACGGACTGGAGCCCGGGACCATAAGCGGTCATTTTCTTGATCTTACCGGGGAAAAGACAGGCATGAAAATAGGGAAAAGCGTCTTAATGTCTGCGAACATTCAAATTTTCATTATCACATACGATGGAAACAATGACGGCTTATTCGTATCGCCGAAAATCTCATTTGCTCTGAGGAATGCTCCGTTTGCATTATACTTTCAGGGAACACAGGTTCTCGAAAGCAATATCATTCCTGATCCGGGATTCCAATGGAATGTAGGATTGTCTTATTCACTTTAACCGCCTGTTTTGCAGTTCGCACGCACCTAGGGTTGCTTTAACAAAATTAAATAAAAATTATTCCCTTTTCCGCACCGATCTTTCTGATATACTGAGCAGCTAAAAGATAATCTTCCTGTTTGTCAAGATGCTCCATCATCATCGGAATATCCTTAAGCTTGCTCATCTCCTGAAGAAAAACTGCATAATCAAGCGAACCCAGCCCGGGTCTGCGTTCCTCAAGGTGGACTGTAAGCTCAGGCATGATCGTAATGTCTTTTGCATGAACAGATTTAATATAAGGACCAAGCTTCGAAAAACACTCCCTGAGAAAAGCTGCATTATTAAAGAACCGCTGAGGACTTGAGACCATATTCACCGGATCGAGATGCACCGCAAACCTGTCGCGGTCAATGGCCCTGACCAGCTCAAGATAGCTGTCAGGCGAATCAGGAAGCATGAATGGCATTGGCTCCAGGCAGTAGAAAGTGTTTTTTGGCTTTACCTGGTCGATAATATTCCTGACGTTCTCAACAATCTGGTCAAATGTCTCTTTTGAATAGTTTCCCGGGTAAGGGCCATCCCAGATCTCCCCTTTTGCACCGGATATATTTACACAGCAGCAGGCTCCTATCTCATCTGCAAGCTGCAATGAAACAACGTTCTTCTTAATTGCCGCTTCGCTGGCATTTTTGTCCGGGTTAAACATATTGTTCCAGACCCCGACCTCACTTATCAGTATGTTGTTCTTGCCTGCCTCGGATCTGAAATTTCTTATAAGCTCAGATGGTGTCCCGGGCTGAACCGGACATACTGCTGCACTGTATCCAAGAGATTTGACTGCTTTTACCCATTGTACCGGGTCATCAAATTTGCCCGGTACCGGGCCTCCTAATCTTACCGGGTTTCCTGCAGATCGTGTTTCTCCGGCTTTTAGTACTGAAGGAATAATAGTAATCCCTGCTGTCACCAGGGTGGATTTTTTTATAAAATGACGCCTGTCAATATTATTTCTCATGGTCTGAAAATCTTGTTAATAATACTTAATAATACCTCCCGATATACTTACTATCGACAATCAGCTTTTTCATTTCAGAAGGATCAAACATATCCTCCTTTTTTATTATAACCTTACCTCCCGGTTCAATAAGCAGGGTAAATGGGATTCCACCCTGCCAGTCAGAACCAACTGCATCTATAAGCTTATAAACATCATCGTCATTGAAAATATAGTTCTTATTGGAGGCTTCCTGTTTCTTTAAAAAATTAAGGACGTCAGACTTTCTTTCCTGTTTATCGACGCTTATGGTGACCAGCTCAAATGGCCGTCCCCTGTACATCCTGTCAATGATGATCAGATCGGGAAATTCAGCAACGCAAGGCCCGCACCATGTTGCCCAGAAATTTATTAACCTGAGCTTACCCGAAGATGGATTCAGTAACAGGTTTTTTACTTCCTGTACGTCTATCTCTTCAAGTGTAACAGGCAATTCCGACCATTGCTTATAAAGCTTCCGGGTGTAATCACTTTTCCATGATCACTTGATTGAACAGCCAAATACTTTTGTGACAGGATTTTTTACCGGTTGCCCGGCCAATAACGCATCAATGGCACTTCTTAAATCTTCCCCTTTGCCTGATCCTGGTTTTTCTGATCCGTCTACCCTTCCGGCATACCTCAGGATGCGGCTTTTATCAAATACAAAACAATGTGGTGTGGCTGCAGGGCCATAGGCCAGGGCACTTTTCTGTTCTTCACCGTCGAACAGGTATGGGAAAGGAAATTTCTTATCAGCTGCCCGCTGTATCATTTCCTCAAAACTGTCGCCCAAATCGGAATAACCAAGTTCAGAATAATTCAATGCCTTCACCGAATTTGGAGATATCATTACAATATCAACTCCTTTTGGTTTATAGTCATTAGCGATTGATATTATACGGTCCTCATAAGCCTGAGCTGTGGGACAATGGTTACAGCTGAAAACTACCACCAGAACCTTTGCATTTTCAAAATCCTTCAGGGTGTATCTCTTACCGTCAACGCCCAAAAGGTCAAAGTCGGGAGCCTTAATACCCGGTTCGATAGTTTTAGGTTCAGGATGAGTTGCCTGTGATAATCCCTGCATCGAGAATGAGATTATCAAAATTACGAGAAATGCTTGTTTCAGATAGTTTGTCATGGTTAACGCTGGTTTCCTGAAATAAAGATAAGAAAAAAGACTGATACAACACGGCTCCTTATCTGCTACGCGGAAATAATGACACTTCAATTCATATGGTATGATAAACATGGGAACCCGTGTTGGCAGTTAAAAGTTGTCGCAAGACACAGTGGATCATGCGTGAGCGAGTCAAGCGATCTTACCCATGCCTATTCTGCTTCCCAGATTGCCACAATCAGGGTGAACACAGGAAGCAATATTGCACCATAAACGGGATTATACCATCCGCTTAATGCAAACGGCCCGCCCAGGGCAAAAACCCACACTACAAAAGAGAGAAGCGAGATAATATGCTGCTGAATTTTCTGGACTTTCTGCACACGCCACAGGTATAAGGGAGTCAGGATACAGAAGATGACAAACAACGACCATTGAAGAACCTTTATCTCCCCGGCATCTGTTAATTGTTTCACAATACCAAGAACAAATATATACCCTGCCACCAGTTCAGCCGGAATATACTTGAACAGCCTGTCGAAATATCCGTCCTGGGTAACCGTTCCGGCCGGAAATCTAGATTCAGAACCTGGCTGGGTTATTCTCGCAATGTCTTTTACTGTTATAACTTCTCGCTTCATGGGATGTAATTATTTTCTGGTTATCTGGTTATCTGGTCGTGCGGTCGTGCGGTCTTGCGGTCTTGCAGTCTTGCAGTCGTGCAGTCGTGCGGTCGTGCCGTCGTGCCGTCGTGAGGTCATGCCGTCGTACAGTCTCAGTACCCTGGGAAATAGGTTTCAATTCAAACGCTTTTCTTACTGCTTTTTCTGCATTTACCCTGCCGTAACCATAATAAATGCTATGCCCTTCAGGATCATATTCGCCTCCGGCTGGGTCAATTTTGTCGGATGTATCTTTAATTATTTGCCTCACCTGCTCCCATGTAAGTTCAGGATCTGCTGAAAGGATCAATGCTGCCGTTCCTGCAACTCCGGGGCAGGAGCTTGATGTTCCGCCGAATTCATCGGTATAATCTCCTTTTGTATTATAACCGGCTTTCCCGAGACGGTCCGTCGTATAAATGCCTGTAGTAAGCGGATCGGGGTGGTTAAAGGGCGGATAACCGAAATCACTGCTTGGGAATGAGCACCACACATTGCTCCCGTAATCGCTGTAAACGCTTCTTTTCCCCCTGTCGTTGCAGGCTGCCACTGCCATGACTTTTTCATAACCCGCGTAACCATCATACCTGGAATCTTCATTGCCGTTACCTGCTGCAAATGTGATTATACACCCTTTCCCATTACGTCCGTTTGAGACAGCGTAATCTATAGCCAGTCTTGTACTGTCAGGCAGATCAATCAGGGTGTTATGAACAGGATCATCCGGATCGTACCAGTCGCCGTCTTCGGGTCCCCAGCTGCATGAGATTATATCAGCACCGTGATCAGCTGCCCATTTAAATGCCATGGCCTCAGAAATAGAGCCAAGGTTAGAGTTCAGGCGGACTGGCATGAGGATCGCTCCCGGAGCAACTCCGGATGCATTTTTACCTGAAGCGACAGCCACTCCGGCACATGCAGTTCCATGATTATTCCATGCATTTTGGGGACGGGGATCATTGCTGTTCGATGATATGTCGCGGCCATAAACAACTTTCCCGGGTTGATTGAATTCCGGATGGTCAATTTCGAAACCATCGTCTATCAGGGCAATAATAATGTTATTCCCCAGTGAAAGTTTATGAGCCAGATCAGCCTTTACCCCTGCATTAACCTTTACACCACCAATGGTTGTTGTTTTCAGGTGCCATTGCTTCTGATGTATTTTCTTAAAGCCCCTTTTCCTTATAAGTTCAGGGTGACAAAGCTCCACCTCCTTCATTCCCAATAGCGATTCGGCTATCTCAAAGATCCGGAGTCCTGTATTTTCCGGAGCACTTACAAAATAAGCATTCTTTGCAAAATCAGTCTTCTGCTTAATATTAAGTTGATTCCTGACAAGGATCTTCTCACATGCATCGTTACCGATATTGTCATGGAACTTAATGAAAATATTTTCAGTATAAAGGACAACCGTTTTGCCATCATCCTCGACCAGTACCTTGCCCGCAAATCTCAGTTCAGGTTCGTTTTTTAAAGCGGTCCGGGCTTTATCCCTGGCAGCTAAACTGTTTGTAACAGAATCCCTGGTTCTGAACACAGTAATATCTGCTTCAGGAAACTCCACCACAATTTCCATATCCCTGAGCACCTTTTTTCCTTTATCAGAAATTACTGACCTCTTTAGATTTCCGGAATTCCTTGTACGGACTGCTACCATGTCGCTGCTCTCGCGCAGGACATGTTTCGTGCCGTTCTTACCGCCGAAAGTATAGGTGAACATATTGACTGACATTAACTAATTCAAATTTACGAATTATTATAATTCAGTTTTTAACATTTTCACTCTTTCTATAACCTCCATGCACATTCTTCCGTTATGATAGGGGCAGATCCAGAATCCTCCCTTGTCACCTGAAGGAATTCCTGTTTCCGAAACATAGCTGAACCATGCACCGTTTTTAGTGTCGACAAAATATTTTTTGATATAGTTCCAGCAGTTCAGGGATTTGTTCAGGTATAATTCATCGCCAGTCATTTCAAATGCATGCAGGTATCCGACCACTGTTTCTGCCTGTTCCCACCACGACCGTTGTGTCCTGATTTGACCTGTGGCGTAATTTTTTTCAGTGAGCATGCTGCCATCTTGCTGATATCCCTCTGCAGCGGCATTGGCAATCTTTAAGCAGGTTTCCTTCACTCTTTCAGTCAGTTCTTTATCCTTAAGCAGGTCCGCAGCTTCATACAGGAGCCATGAAGACTCAATATCATGCCCGTACGAATCGACTGTTGATGTGCTTTTCCATTGCCTGTCCATAAAACATATCAGATGAGAAGTCTTTTTATCAATTATTTTATTGAGAAAGATTTCAATAAGATCCCTGAGACGGTCACCAACGACCTTATCGCCTGATACCCTGTACAAATTCGCATAAGCTTCCATTACGTGAAGGCTGGTGTTCATTGTTTTCTCATCCTTGTCAGAACTCTCTCCTATCAATCTCTCCCGGACACGCTCCCATTCGCGGCTGAAAACTTCATAATAACCTCCATATTCCTTGTCAGCCGCATACTTTTCAAAAAGGGCAAATATCTTCCGTGCTTCGGCAAGAGCCTGTTTGTCCCCTGTTGCTCTGCTGTACTCAGCAAGAGCATAAATAAAGAAAGCATTTGCGTAAACCTGTTTCCTGGTATTTGATGGGGACCCGTCTGCTTTAAGGCTCAGGTAAGCTCCTCCATACTGGCTATCGATAAAATGGGTAAGTATATAATCCTTTGCCCGTTTTGCCAGTCGCAGATAAGATGTATCTCCAAGAATCCGGTAAGCTGAAGAATAAGTCCATAATATCCTGGCATTCAGAATACCGCCTTTTTCAGCTTCCGGATAAACCTTATCCTTACCGTCTATCCTTCCGTAAAATCCGCCGTTCACCTTGTCTGTCATTTTATTAGTCCAGTAAGGCAGAATATTTTTGGTGAGGTTATCCGTGACTTCTTTTTTAAGTTGCTCAAGCTCGTGCTTTTGGTCAGGAGTGATCTTTTTATTATCCTGACAATAACCTGAATTTGTCATGAGGAAGATGATAATTAATAATGCAATTTCCCTTTTCATTGGTTAATGTTTGTTAAAGAATGAATCTCGTATCAAATTGAGCATAAAATATTTATAGTATTCGATTATAATCAGGAGATTCTTCGCTTCGCTCAGAATGACAAGCAAATAATGGAGTTAATGGTGGAGGGTGAAGGCGGCGGCTTTCTCGCCGCCTTCACCCTCCAGACAAACATATCGATCTGTCATTCTGAGCATAACGAAGTGAAGCGAAGAATCTCATTAATCGTAATATTAGTTACCAGAAAATAGTGATAAAATATAAGTAATATTATTCAAATAGTCATCTGATTATTTTTAATATCTTTCCAGATATTGCATTAAAAATCCAATTATGAAAACCATCTGTACCATTAAGGCTCTGAAGAGTGCATTTATTGCTGTCCCTGTTTTTTTTCTGGCATCAGGTTTAACAGCCCAGGTAAAAATGTCGGAACAGGATTGGGTGATCCCGACATATCAGGTAGCTCCTCCTGACAAAACCCCAATGTTCTTCAGGAGTGAATCATATCAGGGCGCATCAAAATACATTTATCCTTACGGAATGAATGATGTCATTTCGGATGAAAAAGCCGACAAAGCCTGGAAAACAGTCACCCTCGAAAATGAGTACATTAAATTATGCATCACTCCGGAGATCGGCGGTAAGCTCTATTATGCAACCGACAAATCGAATGGATACAACTTCATCTATAAAAACAACGTTGTAAAACCTTCAAATATCGGAATGCTCGGAGCCTGGGTCTCAGGGGGCATTGAATGGTGTGTGCTTCATCATCACAGGGCATCAACTTTTCAAAGTGTCGATTATACAACATCTGAAAACAGCGACGGCAGCAAGACAATCTGGATAGGAGAAACAGAACCAAGGCACAGGATGAGATGGACGATAGGGATTACAGCTTTCCCTGAAAGATCATATTTCAGGGCAGAGGTGAAGATCCTTAATCCTACTCCGTTTACCAACACTTTCCTTTACTGGGCAAATGTGGCAGCACATACGAACGAAAACTACCAGGTGATATTCCCACCCAGTGTCAATGTAGCAACATACCATGCAAAAAACAGTTTTACCAACTGGCCATTTTCAACTGAAATATATAATGGTCAGGACTTTACAAAAGGAGTTGATATAAGCTGGTGGAAAAACTCACCCAATTCAAATTCCTTTTTTGCCTATGATCTGAAAGAAGATTTTATGGGAGGGTATGATCATGGAAGAGAGACGGGAACTGTTCATATAGGGGATCATAATATCGTCAAGGGTGCAAAGCTGTGGGAATGGGGATCAGGGGCAAGAGGCCAGGCAACGGAAGCCAGACTGACCGATAACGACGGACCTTATGTCGAAATAATGACAGGCGCATTCTCCGACAACCAGCCCGATTACAGCTGGATAAGGCCATATGAAGTAAAGACTTTCACCCAATACTGGTATCCCGTCAAGGATATCCGGGGATTCAAGAATGCGAATCTTAACGGAGCCGTAAATCTTGAACCAGCGGAAAAGAATCAGGTATTTCTTGGATATTGCACAACCAGGAAAGTCAACAAGGCTGAGGTAATACTTAAAAACAAAGATAAGACCGTATTCAGCAAGATTATTGTAATTTCGCCCGAAAAAGCATTCACACAGCTGATTAAGATTGATGGACCATTTGATTTAACTGACCTGTATACTGAAATGACTGATTCAGAATCGGGGGAAGTGCTTATTTCATATAAACCAGTAAAGACTCAGAAAGCCGGTGAATTGCCAGATATTGTCAGACGTCCTTCTCTTCCAAAAGAAATAAGCACTGTAGAGGAGCTTTACCTTACCGGCAGCAGGATTGAGCAGTTTTATAATCCCACTCTGAATGCAATGGATTATTATGAGGAAGCCCTTAAGCGCGATCCTTTGGATATACGGACCAATACGGCAGTTGGAAATATTTACCTCAAAAACGGAGATTACGAAACCGCCAGAAGCTATTTTTCGAGTGCTGTTAAAAGATTAACAAAGGACTTCACCCGCCCCTCAGACTGCGAGGCGCTTTATCTGCAGGGTCTTACGCTTAAAGCAATGGGTCTTTATGATGAAGCGGTTGATACGCTTTACAGGGCAACATGGGATTATGCATGCCATTCAGCAGCATACCTGGAGCTTGCACAGATTTCTGCATTAAGAGGTGATCTCGAAAAAGCACTGGAACAAGTAAATGAATCATTATCAACAAATTCCAGGAATAACAGCGCTATCGTACTTAAAGTTTCAGTTTTAAGGAAGCTTGGCAATTATAAGCCGGCAGTTATGGCACTTACAGAGCTTATTGAACATGATCCGCTTGATTTCAGGGCAGGTAATGAGAAGTACCTGATCCTGAAAAAGTCAGGCGAAAATCAGAGCGCTGAAAAAACACTGGCAGATCTGAATCTGAAAATGAGAAATTATGATCAGAATTATCTTGAATTGGGAATTGGCTATATGAATGACGGACTTATTGATGAAGCTGAAGAAGTATTTAGCAGGTTCACCGGAAAAAATCCATTGATCTGCTATTATCTTGGATTTATCCAGGATAAAAAAGGCAATAAGGCGGAAGCCGGCAGGCTGTTCAGTGAGGGATCAAACCTTTCCGTTGATTATGTTTTCCCGTTCAGGCTCGAAACGGTAAATGTTCTGAAACTGGTATCGGCCTATAATCCTGATGACGCCAGACCATTGTATTATCTGGGTGATATTTTATACGACAAACAGCCTGCCAGGGCTATAGAAGCATGGGAAAAAGCAGTCAGTCTTGATCCGTTAATGGCCATTGCTCACCGGAATCTGGGCTGGGGATATTATCATCACTTTGGTGACGGATTGAAAGCTATCACATCGTACGAAAAAGCAATATCGCTTAACAAGAATGAACCTGTTTATTATGAAGAGCTTGATGCTTTATATGAGATGAGCAATGCCCCTGTTGAAAAGAGGCTGAGGTTATTTGAGGGCAGCAACGAAGTCGTTTCAAAACGTGACGATGCGTTTGCCCGCCAGATAACGGTTCTGACACTAGCCGGAAAACCTGAAGAATCGGTGGAGTACCTGACCGGAAGGAAATTCAGCTATCGCGAAGGAAGCTCGAGGGTAAGGGATATAATAATTGATGCACATCTGATGCTTGGTAAAAAATACATGGCAGAAAAAAACTTCAATAAAGCACTTGAAGAATTCCTTCTTGCCCAGGTACCTGAAGATGAAGCCGGAGGAAGCAGATCAGGGAACAGGAATATACAGGTCGACTATTTCATAGGGTCAGCTTACGAAGCCCTGATAGAGAAATCAAAAGCTAAGAAATATTATACTTTGTCCACCGCCCAGGATTCAAGAAATTCAAGCTATGTAAAATATTACCAGGGATTAAGCTTTTCAGGACTTGGTAAGAAAAAAGAGGCTGAGGACAACTTTAATGCTATCATCGCTGAGGGTGAAAGACAAATAAAACAGAGCTCATCGGCTGAAGTCGATTTCTTTGCCAAATTCGGAGAAAAGGAAGCTGAAAACGCAAGGCTGTCGAATGCTTACCTGCTTAAAGGCCTTGGTTACAAAGGACTGGGCAACAAAGAAGCTGCAAAGGAGAATCTGGAGAAAGCTGTGGAGTTGTCGGCAAGTAATCTCTATGCAATTACGGAATTGCAAAATCTTTAAAAACCCTATAGCAAAAAAGAACCCACCACCTAAACGTAATTGTTTATGAATGAATGAGATTCCTCATTTCACCAGACCTTCGCAAACTCAGGTCTGGTTCCATTCGGAATGACATCGACATCAGGATCATTGGGGGGAGAGAAGCAGGGGCGATTCGTAACTGATTTTCTTCCGCTAAAACTTTCGAATGAATCGCCCCTGCTTCTCTCCCCCCTGATTACCTTAAAAACAATGTCATTCCGAACGAAGTGAGGGATCTCCTGCTTTATTCACATCAGTTAACCTGTGACACTACTAACATTCCGAACGCTAAGGGATCAATAATCCCGTGAACAGGGATGAGTAATGACTGTTGGCACATTGATCAATTCCGGATAGGGAGGAAGATACTTATATTCAATATTTTAGCCCCTCCCTCCTGGGGGAGGGGTTGGGGAGAGGTCTATTTAGGTGGGTAGGGAGGTAAGTCTATGGAACCACCGGTTTAATTGTGACAACAAAATCATATCTCTGAGACATAACCTGGTACTCCGGAAAGACCCCTGCAGCAGTACATCCAACACCACTTGTTGCATAGTCGAGATTAAAAGTGATCCCGTCAAACGGATAAAGCTGGTAAGTATATAACGCTTTTGTCAGATTATCAGTTGAATAAGGCTGGGCACTAAAATTGAAAAGCTTGTTTCCCCTGAATTCAAGACCCGAACCATCATTGCCGGTTATTTTCACCCGGCGCGTGTCTGTCCTGAGTCCGTAATCCTGCGGAATAAGATAGGGTTCATACATCTCCTCAATGGTTGAACTATACTCTCCTACCCTGTAGCCGCTTTTCCTGTCGGGATAGTTTTCCTGCGGCCCCCGGCCGAACCACTGAACATTATGTAAAGTGCTGTCGAGAACCCACTGCTGGCCTATCCGTGGAATCCACGACGGCATCTGGCCGTTGGGAACTATTGAATTATCGAGTGTGATCACCCCGCTCCCGCTAATAGTATATTTTGAAATGCTGATAAACGAACCTCTTTTGTTACCAGTAGAATAGATATTTTTTGTATTAACTACGACGACCGAATCACCCGGTTTTTCCCAGGAGAAATTATCATTCAGGAAGCTCATTTTATCGATGCCCGCTGAATACCATTCTGTGGCCGCCATCCGTCCATATCCGTCGGTCCGGTTCTTGTTGTTCGAAGAATAGAAGGTCCATTCATCAGTCTCGTTCGCCAGGGGTGCACGCCAGATGTTAAGTTCAGGCCCCTGTCTTACTAATTCCCTTCCATTTACCTGAATTGATTCCAGAAAGCCTGTCTTCGTATCAAACCTGTATTTGAAATTTGCTCCGGAGACAATCATTTTATCTTTGGCCTCCTCTGCCACAACCTTATTGGAAGTTCCCGTTTTTGTTATTCCCGGTGATCTGAACCAGGGCAATTCCATCTGATCCCAGGCAATCTCAAATCCCTGTTCGGACCACTGAGTCTTCTCTTTCAGATGAAAACTAACAAGAAGGAAATACTCTGATCCTTCCTTTATTTCCGGTTTTATAAACGGTACGTTCAATAAAGCCTTTTTACCAGGTTCCAGATTCAAATCCAGTTTCCCTTTCTGCAATACTTCTCCATCTCTTTGCAGTGTCCATCTGGCCTCAATCTCACTGAGATCAGTGAAAAGATACCTGTTTGTTATTTCAACTAAACCTGATTCAGCTGAGACAAGCTTAACGCTTACCGGCTGGGCCGATTTTTTAATCTGCCACATCTCGGGCTGGGGGCGCCTGTCGGGCCATATTGCACCATATGTTCTGGCACCTATGCCGTAACTATAAAAATTACCTCCCTGGGTTTCTTCTTCAAAATCGAGCCATAGGGCTGCCTGTTGTTTAATTCCTTCTGTCGGATTTTTCAGGAAATCTGAAGAGATTTGCTTTGAAAAGATCCCGACCTGATCGATTATGGCGTCACATATATAAACTGAAGTTTCCTGTCCGTGGATTTCAGCATTCCGCCCGATATTTACAGGGAAAGGAGTGTTACGGATATTTCCTGAAACAGACTTGTGTTTGCTCTCATTATCATCAATTGTAAGGTAAATCGCTGAGCCGTCATAATTTGCAGTTACATGGTGCCACCTGTTTTCCCACCTCTCAGGAAGAGCAATCTTCACAGTCTGCTTAGCCCGGGTAGTAATATAAAACTCGAGTGAGTCATTTTTTACCTGCCTGATCCCAAACTGCCAGTTCCCTTTTGTTATAAGAGTCCCTGCCGAGCTGCTCAGAGAACGTGGAAATAGCCATAATGACAGTGTAAGCTTATCACCGGATATCTCCAGAGCATCATCCCTGTATACTTCAACCCACTGATCGTGACCATTGAGATCTATTCCCAGACCATCCTTGCCCGGCACCAGTTTTGCCCGTCCCATAATATTTACCTGCACATTATTTCCGGACCTGTCATTAAGTGATCTCACTTTTTCAGAAATACCAGTACTTACAAAATCCCAGATAGCTCCTCCCATGCTGCGGGGATGACTGTAGAACAGTTCCCAGTAATCATCCAGGCCTCCTCCCCCATTTCCTGTCACTGCAAGGTATTCGTCGAGGAATGAAGGTCTGGGATCATCAGAGGCTGGAATATTGAAAACTTCCGTAAGCAGGTCCCTTATCTGTGGGTATCTTGGACCGATTATCTCTTCACATCTATGGCTGAATGCATTGCCGCCATACATCCAGAATCTTGATTTATCATATTTTTTTCCCTCATCAATCACCGCACAGATATTTTCGCCTTCACCACTTTCGTTACCAGCACTCCAGAAAAGTATGCTCGGATGATTCCGGTCTCTGAGTACCATCTTTCTGGCTCTTTCCCGGTACATGCCCTCCCATTCCTTATTTCTTGAAAGATACTCCGTGGCATGTGCTTCATCTCCGGTTTCATCAACTACATAGATGCCATACTCATCTGCCAGGTCGAGATATTTTATGACCGGAGGATAATGGGAAGTCCTTACACAGTTTATATTAAACCGTTTAAATATTGAGAGATCCTTTCGTATCGTAGCTTCATCCATTGTGTGACCTGTAACAGGGTGCTGCATGTGGCTATTTATTCCGTTGAGTTTTACCGGTTTACCATTGAGGTAAAACACCTGATTCTTAATTTCTGTCTTTTTGAACCCTATCCTGCCGGTGATAACCTCCTCTGTAATACCTTTTGAGTTAACAAGTTCAAAAACCAGCGTATAGAGGTTTGGATGTTCCGCTGACCATTTAGCCGGGTTTATAATTATTTCATCAATTGCGACCGTACTTAGTGTGTCAGGCAAGACCCTGAACCTTTCTGTTGTTAATGTTTTAACAATCTTTTTATCAGAATTAAACAAAAGAGCCCTGATTTTAAGGTCATTCCCTGGCTGATCCGAATAATTCCTCACCTTGAAGGAGAGGCTTAGCTTTGCGTCTTTATAGGTTTCATCAAGATCGGTGGTCGCAACCCAGTCGGAAATATGGTTTTTTGGTGCTGCAAAAAGCCAGACATCCCCGAAAATACCCGCTAACCTCCAATAATCCTGATCTTCAAGATAATAGCCATCAGAATACTTATAAACCACAACAGCAATTGTGTTTTTTCCTGATCTGAGGTATTCGGAAATATTGTACTCTGCCGGCTCCTGTCCGCCTTCATTATAACCAACCTCTTTTCCATTGATCCAGACAAAAGAGGCGGAAGCTGTTTTTTCCATTCTCAGGAAGACCTCCCTGCTTTTCCAGGACGCAGGAACAGTAAATGACCGGCGGTATGAGCCTGCCGGATTATATTCTCTGGGTATTCTGGGTGGATCAGGACGAAAGGGAGTAGATACGTTCCTGAAAAGCGGATCTCCGTACCCTTTCATCTCCCAGTTGGAAGGTACCCTTATCGTATCCCAGCTTTTATCGCTGAATGACTCTCTGAAAAAGTCCCGGATAACACCTTCCGGAGTATCTGAATAATGGAATTTCCAGATGCCGTTAAGGGATAAATAATTCGGATTTTTGAAGTTATTATTAAGTACCTGATCAATTGTTGAATAAGGGACCAGTGGCGCATGTCCCTCCTCCTGGTTCAGCTCAAAAACACCTGGATTTTCAAGATATGAGTATATATCTGTGAGAAATGGTTTCTTCTGAGAAAAGATGACTGCAGAAACTATTGTTAAGAATAAAAATATGGAAAGGATTTTTTTCATTTTGGTTAGGTTAACTATTGTACAGGAAAAATACATAAAATTGCGTTGGATTTAACGCTTCTCTTAAGGAACTTTGTAATTTCGCATCATACACATTTCAGATAAAACAAATTCAATATTAAATCTCTAAAAATGAATAAATTCCGTATTTCAAGCTTTCTGCTGACTGCAGGTGTTATCCTATTATTTCTTTCTTCATGTAAAAAAACTACTGAAGACAAGCTTAGCATCAGTTATGAAAAATATGTGATGCCAAATGGATTACAGGTCATTCTTCATACCGATCATTCCGATCCTATGATTTCTTATGCAATAATGTATCACGTCGGTTCAAGCAGAGAGGTTCCCGGCAAGACTGGTTTTGCACACCTGTTTGAACATCTTCTTTTCGGAGGATCTGAGAATGTGCCGGCCGGTACTTTCGACAAGATAATTGAGGGCATGGGCGGAAACAATAATGGATTTACCTCGCGCGATGTTACCACGTACTTTGAGATGTTCCCTAAAAATGCTCTTGAGAAGATATTATGGCTTGAATCAGACAGAATGGGGTTCTTTATCAATTCTATAACCCAGCGCAAACTTGCGATACAGCAGAATGTAGTCCAGAATGAAAAAAGACAGAGCGAGGATAATTCACCTTACGGGTTTACAGATTATGTAATCAGCAAAAACCTTTACCCGGCAAGCCACCCGTACAACTGGGAAGTAATAGGTGAGATGAATGATCTGAAAAACGCATCACTTGATGACGTAAAATCCTATTATGATCACTTTTACGGACCAAACAATGCAACCCTTGTTCTTGCAGGCGACTTTAATCCGGATTCAGTCAAAATGCTTATCAATAAGTACTTTGGTGAGATAAAATCGCATGGAGAAGTGGCTCCGCGCACCGGAATGGTTCCGATGCTTGATAAAACTATAAAACTCTATCATGAAGACAATTTTGCAAACGTGCCGGAGATAACTCTTGTCTGGCCTGTTGCACAGCAATATCAAAAAGATGCTTATGCACTTGATTTTCTGGCAAAATTACTGGCCGACGGGAAAAAAGCCTATCTGTACAAAGTTCTGGTAAAAGAGAAAAATCTTACTTCAAGGACTACTGCTTATAACAATTCAGGAGAACTTTCCGGAGAATTTACGATAAGTATCAGGGCAAATGAAGGCAAAACTTTAAAGGAGATTGAAGATGCAGTTAATGAAGCATTTGCAAGATTTGAAAAAGAAGGAATTTCTGCGAAGGACATCGAGAGGGTAAAAGCATCATCAGAAAAAGATTTCTATTCCGGCATTCAGAGTGTATTCGGAAAATCACTTCAGCTGGCATTTTACAACACTTACCTTAACGATCCGGGATATATGGTTAAAGATATCGAGAATATTAAAGCAGTAACTCTGGACGATGTAAAAGGAGTTTATGAAAAATACATAAAAGGGAAACCACATATTGTGACGAGCTTTGTTCCTAAGGGTGAGTTAGTAATGATTGCAGAGAATTCAGTTCCGGCGGGTATTAAGGAAGAGAATATAAGTGAAGCAAGCCAGGTTGAGATAGCTAAAACAGATGATGAAATTACAGCAAAAATAGCTTCCTCTTTCGACCGGAGCATTGAACCATCTGCGGATAAGGAGCCCGCTGTTAATGTCCCTCAGGTTTGGAAAGGCACCCTGGCTAACGGGATAAGTATCTATGGTATTCAGAACACTGAATTACCTCTTGTGGAGATGAATATTACAATAAGTGGTGGCGTATTACAGGATAAATTGTCATTACCCGGAGTTGCCGGTATGGTTGCTAACGTACTTCCTCAGGGAACAAAAAACAAGACGCCTGAAGATCTGGAAGAAGAGATCGAGATGCTTGGATCAAGCATAAATGTAAATTCCGGGATGGAAGAGATCACCATGAATACGAGTGCACTGTCGCGCAATTTCGACAAGACTGTGGCTCTTATGGGAGAGATACTTCTTGAACCAAGGTGGGATACAACTGAATTCCGGCTGGCAATGACCCGGACAAAAAATGCCATTTTACAGGCTAAGGCGCAACCCGGAAGTGTGGGAAGACAGCTATTTTACAAAATGTTATACGGAGTCGATAATATTTTTGGTTACAACACAAAAGGTACAAGTGAGTCGATAGCAAAGATAACCCTTGCAGACCTCAAAACATTTTACAGCACCAATTTCTCTCCATCAGTAACCTACATACAAGTTGCAGGGAACGTAAGCAAAGAGCAGGTTATGGAAGCTCTGAAGCCTCTTGAAAGTGTATGGCCGGCAAAAGAAGTAACACTGAACCATTTTCCCCTTCCGGCTGGCCCTGAAAAGTCGCAGATTTATTTTGTAGACATCCCTGGTTCGCGCCAGTCGGTTATATATATCGGGAACCTTACACTTAGCCGTGACAATCCGGATTATGTAAAAGCTGATTTCGTAAACTACAGGCTCGGTGGCGCGTTCACCAGCATTCTGAACCAGATACTCAGAGAGGAAAAAGGATATACATACGGTGCATCAAGTTATTTCCAGGAAATGAAGACAAAAGCTCCTTTCATTGCAAGTAGTATGGTACGATCGGATGCCACTTTCGAATCGGTAAAGATATTTAAGGATGAGATGAATAAATACCGTGAAGGAATCTCGGAAGAGGATCTCCAGTTCATCAAGAATTGCATGATACTCTCGAATGCACTGAGGTTTGAAACAAACGGATCATTGATTGGCATGCTTTCAACCATGTCGAAATATGGCCTTCCTGAAGATTACGTCAAGAAGGATGAGAACACTATAAAAGCGATGACAATTGAGGAGCACAAATCAATAACGGACAAATATATTGACCCCTCAAAGATGTACTATATTATTGTCGGGGATGCAGCAACACAACTTAAAAACCTTGAGAAAATCGGATTTGGAAAACCAATTCCTGTAACCAGATAGAAAGCCTACCGGTGAGCTGACATATTTTAACTCTGCGCAATCTGCGGGTAACTCTGCGGAAATCTGCGAGAAATCTTTTTAGCTCTCGCAGAGTACCACTGAAATACATCCCTGCCAATGCCAATAATACATAGTACATAGTATATTTCTCCTACTTTCCAGTCATGTTCAGACTGGCTGCATAGTAGTTTGGATCAACTGCAATAACAGCATTTTCAGATTCCAGGTCGATAGTTGTAAATCGTGTCGTTGGAACAATATCTTTTCTGACACCTGATATATATATCCTTAATGGCATATTAAATCCCTGAACGCAGTTATTCCACCGGAATGTCAGTTTGTTCCCTTTAATATAATATTCAAAAACAGGGATTCTTATATCTCTGAGATACTGGTCAAAAACCGGTTTAAGGTTAATCCCCAGCTTGCGGCTCATATATTCTTCTATTTGGGTTCCCTTAACTACCTGATGGTAAAAGTCCTTGTTCAAGCCTCGCAGGATCCCTCTCCATTTTTCATCATCATCAACTATCTGGCGGATAGTGTGCAGCATGCTTCCCCCCTTATAATACATATCACCTGAACCACTGAAATTGACATTATAAATACCTGTAACCGGCCGGTCGTTCCTGATATTCCTTCTGCTCCCAAGCACATATTCCCTCCCGGCATCTATTCCGTAGTAGTACTCTACATACAGGCTTTCGGAGTAATTTATAAAGCTTTCGTGTATCCACATATCAGCGACGTCTTCATATGTTATATTGTTTGCAAACCATTCGTGACCTGACTCATGTATTATAATGAAGTCGAATTTATCGCCCCAACCCGATCCGCTCAGATCATTACCCATATACCCGTTCCTGTAACCGTTCCCATAAGTAATGGAGCTCTGATGCTCCATACCAAGATAAGGAGCTTCTACAAGCTTATATCCATCTTCGTAAAATGGAAACGGCCCAAACCAGTGTTCAAATGCTGAAAGCATCATAGGTGCCTGCCTGAACTGGATCTTTGCCTTTTCAAGGTTTTCTTTAAGGACATAATAGTCACAATCGAGCTTTCCTTTCTCTCCGTTAAAGACCTCCGAAAAATGAGCATAATCACCAATATTAATATTTACGCCATAATTATTTATCGGATTGGCAACGAACCAGTTGTAAGTGGTAGTATTGTTTTTGTGCCTGACAACACTTCTCAACCTGCCGTTTGAGACATCCATCAGTTTTGAGGGAACATTTACACTTATCAGCATACTGTCGGGCTCATCGTACATATGATCCTTGCATGGCCACCAGAGGCTTGCACCGTCGCCCTGGCACGAAGAGGCTACGAACGGAAGGTTGTTCCTGTCCTTCTTCCAGGTAATTCCACCTTCCCATGGAGGCCTGTGCGAGATTTTGGGTTTTCCGCCATAATTAAGAACCAATGAATAAATCTCCCCTGGTTTTTGATTTTCCGCCATCCGGACCCAATATACATTGCCTTCCCTTTTGAAACTAAGTATTTTCCCGTTCTGCTCTGCTTTTAAGATCTCAAGTGGCGGTTGAAGGTCGATCTGCATAATGTCAGAACTTGTTATAACTCTGTATGTCAGTGTATTGGTTCCATAAATAGTACTGTCGGATGGTTTGACAGAAATATCAAGATGGTAAAATGTAAGGTCCCACCAGGCTCTTTCAGGCGTTATTGAACCGCGCAGGGTATCCTGCCTGGTAAATTTTGTCTGTGACGGTGCAAGGTACTGGGCGCCGGCAGGTATTATAGTGAACAACAATGTAATAATTGGAATGGAATTCAGTATCAATCTTTTCATAAGTAATTTATAAGATAAAAGACAAAAGTAAAAAGACAAAAGTCGAAGCCCCGCATTGCGGGGTAAACTCCGCTAAGACCACGCTTCAGCGGGATAAAAGTATAAAATTAAGGAGTGCCAAAATGAAATCAGGCATTGCTGAATAAAAGTAAATGTTTTTAAATAGTATTTTTACAGTGTCCTAACTTCATACCGATCGATGAAAAACCTTGTCTTAGCCTTGATATTCCTTATTTCACTTCTGTTCAAAAACTGCAAATCAGATTATAGCAATTTGAAAATGATTGCTATTCCTGCAAAAGGAAATTCCTGGAAAATAAACACTACTGGTGATACAGTAAAGATCAGGACATATTTCTTTACTGATACTACTGGCCCGCTTTTCATAGGACTACGGGCAAAAACAGATTCCGGAAACGCTTACATCTCTGTAACATCCGGTAATATCACCAGAAAGATAAAAATTAAAAACAATGAAAATGACACTCTGATTGCAGGTGAGTTCAATGTTAAGAATCCGGGATACCAAACTATCGAATTGCAGGGTTTAAAAAAGACTGAACCAATTCTTGCGGGCATATCCGATATTCTGATCAGCGGACCTGCATCTGAGGGCAAGGTATATTTCATAAAGGATGATTTTTATTTTGGGCGGCGGGGTCCTTCGGTCCACCTGCGATACGACATACCGGAAAAAGCAACGGATATTGTCTGGTTTTATAATGAGATAACCATCCCGGCCGGAAATGATGTTGTGGGGTCTTATTTCATGGCAAATGGATTTGCTGACGGTTATTTTGGAATACAGGTAAATTCACCTGTTGAAAGAAGGGTCCTGTTCTCTGTATGGAGTCCTTATAAATCAGATAATCCGGGAGATATACCTGATGACTACAAGATAATACTTCTGAAAAAAGGAGATGATGTTGTTGCCGGAGAATTTGGAAACGAAGGTTCCGGAGGCCAGAGTTACAGAAAGTATATATGGAAGGCTGACCAGACCTACCGCTTCCTTCTTAAAGGGGAACCCTCAGTTAATAGTTCCACCGATTATACCGCATTTTTTTATGCACCTGAAACAGGTAAATGGGAGCTTATTGCCAGTTTCCGCAGACCAAAAACCAAAAGCTATCTGAAGAACCTATATTCTTTCCTCGAAAACTTTATCCCTGAAACCGGCTTCATCACCCGTAAGGGGTTATATTCAAACCAGTGGATTTGCGACAGGAATGGAATATGGTTCGAATTATCATCAGCCAAATTTACAGCTGATGCCACTGCAAGAAAAGAGTCACGGCTCGATTATGCCGGTGGAGTTGATGAAGGATCATTTTTCCTGAAAAACTGCGGATTCTTTAATGGAAAAACTCCAATAAATACACAACTGATTCGTCCTGAAACCCGTAACAGACCATCAATTGATTCTGTCCTCCTGAAGTAAAACTTTCCTGTAAATGAAGAGAGCTTTTTTAATCATACTTTTTTTCATTGGTCTTTTCCGCTTTAACGGAACAAGCCAGACCATAAACCATTGGGAGACAGTAGTTTTTAACACCGATAACTGGAAATACAGGCCAGGCAGCTCTGAACCCGATTGGTTAATCCCTATCGGGGAATTTACATCTTCAAATCTGCCGATTGTTGTTATTAAAACCAGCCCGGATGAAACCATTTTGGATGAGCCAAAAATAACGGCAGACATGAAGATCATTCATAACGGATCAGGGCTGATCAATAATATAACTGACAATGGAAACATATACTCAGGAAAGGTCGGAATTGAGATCAGGGGGCGTTACTCAGCAATTCTTCCCCAGAAACCTTATGGATTCGAAACCCGTGACGGAGCCGGGAACAACCTTAATGTTCCAATATTGGGAATGCCTGAAGAGAACGATTGGATCCTTACCGCAAATTACAATGACAAAGTCTTTCTGAGGAATTTTCTTGCATTCGACCTGTTCAGGAAAATGGGCCATTATGCACCAAGAACAGTGTTTTGCGAGGTCGTGTTGAACGATGATTATCATGGCATATACCTGCTGGGAGAAAAGATAAAAACAGATCCAAACAGGGTTGATATAGCAAAACTTAATCCTGATGAAAATGGAGGAAATGACCTGACAGGCGGATACATATTCTCGAATGATTACTACACCTCATCTGACAGCTGGCATAGCAGTTACTCTCCTGTCAACAAACCTGGCAGTAACGTGTACTTCGTTTACTATGATCCAAAACCTGATGAACTGACTACAACGCAGAAGCAGTATTTAAAGGATTTTGTCGATTCATTCGAGAATATCCTGTACAATCCGGGATTTAAGGACCGGAGCAGCGGATACAGGGCATTTCTGGATGTAAACTCATTTGTCGATTATTTCATAATAGGAGAATTATCAAGAAATGTGGATGCTTATAAAAAGAGCAGGTTCTATTTCAAGGACAAAGACAGTAATGGGGGATTGATACATTCGGGACCACCATGGGATTTTGACTGGGCTTTTAAGGACCTCAAAGAAAATTGCATTCATTTCAACCAGACTGATGGTTCCGGATGGGCATATAAAATAAACGAATGCAGTGCATGGCCGGTACCGCCTTCCTGGGAAATAAGGCTGATGCAGGATAATTCTTTCGCAAATCAGATCCACGACAGGTACTATTTACTCCGGAAAACAATACTTAGCGAGAATTATTTAAACCACGTAATCGACTCTGTTGCATTGCTTCTTGATGAAGCACAGAATAGGCATTACCAGAAGTGGAAAATTCTTGGAATTAATGTCGGAACGCCAGAGCAGGGGGAACAGCCGGAAACATTTGACGGTGAGATCGGGAAGTTTAAAAACTGGATATACAGGCGCCTTTCCTGGCTTGACAAGAACATGGTTGGAAAACCTGCCCCGGGAAGCAGTGATGATCAGCCAATTTACAGGGTATTCCCGAATCCGGCAGATAATATACTTCGTATTGAATCAGTTGAAATAATAAGCAGGATAGCAGTCTTCAGTCTTACAGGAAATCAAATTCTTGATAAACCTGACTGCGGCGATTACACTACTTCTGTCAATGTCGCTCAGCTAAAGCCGGGTTTATTCATTGTCAGGATATTTTTCAATTCAGGAAAGGTTGTGAGCCAGAGATTTGTGAAGAAGTAAAAAAATCAAATACTAACCTATATATTATGAAACGAGTTGTAAATGCTTCAATTATTTTCTCAATCCTTCTGATCGGGACAGCAGAATTCTCCCTGGCCCAGAATTCCCCAAGATCGCGTGAATCATTCAACCAGGGCTGGAAATTCATTAAATACTTTAATGCCTCAACTGATGCGGCAACAAACGATAAGGAACCAGCCGGACTTCAGCTGCCTTCAGCAAATGACAACAACTGGCGGACCCTCGATCTGCCTCATGACTGGGCTATTGAAGGTCCTTTCAGTGATACACTGGAAAATAATACAGGCCTTTTGCCCTGGAAAGGAATTGGGTGGTACAGAAAGCACTTTGCATTGAAAGAGTCCGAAAAAGACAAAAGGATTTATGTTGATTTTGATGGCGCAATGGCTTATCCGGAAGTCTGGGTGAACGGCAAATTTGTAGGTGGATGGCCTTATGGATACACCTCATTCAGACTTGACCTGACCCCATATGTCTTTTTCGGGAAGGATAACCTGATAGCAGTCCGGCTCAATACAAAGGACTGGGATTCCCGGTGGTATCCAGGTGCAGGATTATACAGGAATGTATGGCTCGTGAAAACATCACAGCTCCATGTTTCGGACAATGGAGTTTTTTGCACAACACCCGAAATTAAGCCAGAGAAGGCAATTCTGAGTGTACAGGTAGAAGTCGAAAGCCATAATCAACACCCTGTCAACGTTTCAATCAAAGCATCCGTTTACAAGCTTAATGAGAAAGGTGAGGCATCAGCTCAACATGTTGCTGAGTTCTCCAGCCCGGTCGCAAATCTGACTGCATCGGGAGATCATATTTTCAGGCTCGATATTCCTGTAAATAATCCTGCTTTATGGAACCTCGATAATCCTGAACTTTACCGGGTTGCAGTTACTGTATTGGATGGAACAGCAATATCTGACGTATATGAAACCAATTTCGGATTCAGAACCCTTAATTTCACGGCGCGTGATGGATTTTTCCTGAATGGAAAGAAAGTCCCGGTTCAGGGTGTCTGCAATCACCACGACCTTGGTGCCCTTGGGGCGGCATTCAACGTCAGGGCAGCAGAACGTCAGCTTGAGATACTCAGGGAAATGGGGTGCAATGCCATCAGGACCAGCCACAATCCTCCCGCGCCTGAGCTGCTTGACCTGTGCGACAGAATGGGATTTCTTGTTGAGGATGAAGCATTTGACACATGGAAAACTCCCAAGAAGAGGCTCGATTACAATAAGCTCTTTTATGCCTGGCATGAGGAGGACCTGAGGGCGATGGTTCGCCGCGACCGAAACCATCCCTCCGTTTTCATTTGGAGCACCGGAAATGAAGTGAATGATCAGAACAATCCTGCCCTCTCTGAAAGCCTTAGGGCGATCATTAAATCTGAAGACATTACAAGGCCGGTAACAGTAGGATGCAACTGGGATGAATCGGGGACTAATGGTTTCCAGAAAACAGTCGATGTATTTGGAATAAACTATCGCCTCTACAGGTATGATGCTTTCTTTGCTTTGAAAGATAATGATAACCTTCCGTTCCACTCAAGCGAATCGGCATCAACAATAAGCTCAAGAGGAGAATATTTCTTCCCTGTAGTACAGGGTGATCTGAATAACAATCTCCCCGGCCACGGGATATTCCAGATATCATCATATGACCTTGCATATCCTGCATGGGCTTCAACAGCCGATCAGCAATGGGAGATGCAGGATAAATATCCAGGAGTTTTCGGCGAGTTTGTCTGGACAGGTTTTGACTATATCGGAGAGCCTACACCTTATGGTGGAGATCTTACAGGATTAAGACCGGGAAACAGGAGATATGAACAGGCCAAAGCATTACTTGATAAACAGAATGTTACTGAAGTACCTTCGCGAAGCAGTTACTTTGGAATTCTCGATCTGGCAGGATTTAAAAAAGATCGGTTTTATCTCTACCAGTCAAAATGGAGACCCGACATGCCCATGGCACACATTCTGCCTCACTGGAACTGGCCGGAAAGAAAAGGACAGGTTACTCCTGTTCATGTATACACATCGGGCGACGAAGCGGAGTTATTCCTTAATGGAAAATCACTTGGAAAAAAGAAAAAAGGTCAGTATGAATACAGGCTAAGATGGGATGATGTGGTTTATCAGCCCGGCGAACTTAAAGTTGTGGCATATAAAAATGGTATCAAATGGGCTGAAGATAAAATGGTTACAACAGGTAAGGCGGGTAAGTTATCAGTCTCAGCTGATCGTCAGTCGCTGCTTGCAAATGGTTCGGACCTGGTATTTATTACTGTCAGAATCGAAGATAAGAACAGTCTCCTGGTACCGCGTAGCAGCAATCTTGTGAATTTCAGTATACAGGGACCCGGGAAAATAGTTGCAGTAGACAATGGAGATGCAACAAGCCACGATCCATTCCAGGCATCATACAGAAAAGCATATAATGGAATGTGCCTTGTAATTGTGAAAGCGGATAAGGATTCAACAGGCACATTTACCGTCAAAGCCGAATCGAAGGGGCTGAAAGGAACTTCGGTGACAATAAATATCGGAGGTTGATTTCAGAATCTGGAAGTAGGTATCCTGTTGTGGGTTTTAATGTCCTCAAAAGTTTCAGCTGACGAGTATTTGAATTTATAGATGAACCTTGATATGATCTTTGATGGGTCAAGTAGGATCGGATAGATGCTGGCCTTAATGGCTGCCGGTTCAAGATTAAGGATTTTAAGATGCCACAGGATGCCGAGCCCTATCGAAATTAGAGAGACTGGTATCCTGATATATTTCTTTCCGGGAACCAGATCTTTTACAACTGCATAGTTGTCTGGAGCCAGATTAAAAATTCCGCTGATCCTGTCATCTGATAAGATGAGGCTGATAAGTGACACAAAATCATCTGTGTGCATGAACTGTATCTTGTTCTCCTTTACAAATACCGGAAGGCGGGGCAGTTTAAGAAGTATTGAAATAATACTGGCTGGCTTATTATATGTCGGACCGATCACAGTACAAATACGGCAGAAGACGATCCGGAGATCATCTCTTACCGGTGTATTTGAATAAACATCCTCGATAATTTTCTTATTTATTCCATATCGGTATTTTCCCGGGCGCAAGGGGTTGGTCTCCTTAATCCATTCCGGATTATCCTTATGCGCTCCGTAAGCTGCCGTTGAACTCGAGTAGACAAGCTGTCCGACTGACCTGGTTTTGTCACAGATTTCAAGGATATTAGCCGAACCTCCAACATCTATATCGTGCTCTTTCTGCCTGTCGCGGACTTTATTGAATGTGCATGCAAGGTGAATGACATGAGTGGGTTGCTCCCTGTTGAAAATATCTTCCAGCCCCTCTCTATCTGTTATGCTGCAATTGTAAAACCTGAAATACTCACCCGGATTATTTTCAGCTGACTCTTTAATATCCAGTCCGATCACAGATATCTTTTTTGCAATAAGGTTTGAGACAATCATGCCACCTAAAGAACCTGAAGATCCCGTAATAAGTACTTTCATATTAATCCTTTTAGGTTTTCAGAAACAACAAACCGGGTGAAAAGTAAATATATCCAAAAAGCTCTGAAAAACTATTATTTCATGATCTAACCTGAAAAATTCTGAGAATTTTTCACACGAAGTGTTGACGATTGAAAATCAATTAATTCTTATGCATGATTCCCGATACTCATTTAATTAAAAATGTCGATCTTAGCGGAATATAATAATTACAAATCATTAATTAAATCTTTATGAAAAGAACTGCAACCCTTATGCTTCTTATGGTACTGGCCATTTCCATCTCTTCAAGAGTTTCGGCTCAGAAACCAGACTTTGACGGAACCTGGAAACTGGACAGGACAAAATCGACGCTTGTGGAGTACACTCCTGTCCTGACCAGGATAGAAATCAGGATTAAAGGCGATTCACTTCTGACTGAACGATATTATGACACAGGAGACGGGCAGGAGTACCCTTTTAAAGAAAATGTGACCCTCGATGGGAAAGAATACAGTATTGTCATTTACGATATGCCCCGCAAGTCGAAGGCCTCCTGGTCAGAGCAGGAAGGATCCTTGGTTTTTGAATCCACTGTAACCATCAATGGTGATAATGGTACTCAGGATTTTGTTACAAAGGAGAGCTGGAAAGTTGACAAAACAACCAATACATTTACAATCAGCTACAAGAACAAAATGGGTTCAACTGATTCTGAAGGAACTTTTGTTTTGAACAAATCCAATCCAGGCCAATAAATACCTGAGAATTTAGGTAAATCATACAAATAACAGTATCAATAACTGTGCGATAAAAATTCTCAAAAACATGACCAGAGGATATACGGTTGCATAAGCAACCGAAGGAGCTTCGGACTGTGCAATTCCATTGGCGAAAGCAAGAGCCGGCGGATCAGTCATACTTCCTGAAAGAAGGCCGCAAATCTCAAAATAATTCCGTTTGAGGGCAATTCTTGCATAGAAGCCTGCTATCGCCAATGGCATTAGGGTAATCAAAGCTCCATAACCCATCCAGATAAATCCATCACCTGATGTAAGTGTCGATATGAATTTCTCACCCGACGTTATCCCCACGCTTGCCAGAAAAAGGACTATTCCGATCTCCCGAAGCATAAGATTTGCACTGGCTGTAGTATATGACACAAGAGAAAACCTGTGACCGTATTTACTTAAAAGAATTGCAATGATCAGTGGACCTCCTGCAAGTCCAAGCTTAAGAGGGTGCAACATCCCGGGGATATTGACAGGGATGCTTCCAAGAACTACACCTAGCAATATTCCGATAAAAATTGGAATTATATTAGGCTCTTCCAGCCGTTTCATTGAGTCGCCCAGTTGCTCAGTAACTTTCTCGATCGATTTTTCTTCACCCACCACTGTGAGCCTGTCACCCATCTGAAGCTGAATCTGAGGGGAAGGAATAAATTCTATTCCGGACCGGTAAATCCTTGTAATGTTTATATTGAACCTGGTCCTGAGCTTAAGTGATCCAAGGCTTTTTCCGGATACTTCCTTATTGGTCACAAGCAGCCTTCTGGAAATAAGCTTGCCTGTTTTAGCTGAAAGGTCCATTTCACTTAATGTGCCTGTTTGTTTGAGTATTTCCTTTACAAGCCCTCTTTCAGCAACAACCAGGATAATATCATTATTATGAATGATTGTTTCTGAAGTTGCAGGTAACAATCCACCATCGTGCAATATCCTCGAAATAACTATGCCATTACCAAAAAGCCTTGAAACATCTTCAACCGATTTGCCGATAACCAAAGGGTTATTAACGAAAATATTAAGCTTTTCGGGCAATGCTTCAGCCGGATACATTTCCTTCTGCAGAATGTCAAGTTCCTTTTGGGCATCAATTTTCAGAACTTTTCTTATGACAATCATCGTCATAATAATTCCCAGGACACCAAACGGATAGGCTACAGCGTATCCAAGACCAATATCCTGGATTTCAGATCCCGCTAAGCTGCCACTGACCTGGGCAAGAGCATTCTGTGCTGCACCAAGACCAGGAGTATTGGTAACTGCGCCCGACATCACACCAACAAGCATGGGCATGGATGTTCCTGAAATGAAATGAATAAGCAAGGTTGTAAGTCCGCCAAGCAGAACGATTGCCAGTGCCATAAGGTTAAGGGTCAATCCGCCTTTCTTAAAGGAGGAGAAAAACCCTGGCCCCACTTGTAACCCAATTGAAAAAACAAACAATATAAGCCCGAAATCCCTTATAAATTCAATGACCTTATGGTTTGCCGTAAAGCCAAAGTGCCCCATGACTATACCTGAAAACAACACGAATGTGATGCCAAGGGAGACACCCCATATCTTTCTTTTTCCAAGGAATACTCCTGAAGCAATTACAATACTGTATAAAAATATCGTATGTGCTGCGGTCTCATTCCATAGCAAATCCTTAAACCATTCCACATGCTTAAATGTTTATTTCCGAAAAGTAATATTTATCAATCAATCCTGCACAGGTACTTTTCTGTCCTGAGAATTACTGAATTCCTTATGAAAGCAGGCGTGGCCCATATACCTGAATCCATCTGATTTTGTGTAATTACATTGTAATTACGTCCGGGCCTGACAGCGAGCACATCTCCTTTTATTGAAAAGAACCAGACATTACCCCCTGCGAATATTGGAGAAGCATTATGATCAGCCCTCAGTCGCTCCGACCAGATCTCCTTTCCTGTTGCGGCATCAATGCACATAAGATTATTTCTGGAAGTTACAGTGTAGATAAGTCCTTCCTTTATTACCGGAGTCAGTATTTGTGTATGCGATTGATCGTCCCTCTTCTTCCAGATAATATTTGTGGCTGTGATGTCTCCATTGCCGTCAGGGTTGACTGCAAACATTTCGGTATAGGTGCCACCGGCCGGACTATCGACAGAACCTGTATAAAAAAAGACTTTCCCCTTTTCGTAAAATGGCATTGGCACTGTCGATTCAGCACCTCCTGTTACCCGCCAGACCTCTTTCCCTGTGAGCGGATCATAGGCACAGCAGACTGCTGAACCGTTTGAAATTAAAAGGTCCTTACCCTTGACATTGATAATCAAGGGAGTGACATATGATTTTTTACCAATACTGGCAAGGGATCGATAAGGCTCATCAGGTCGGTCAGCCCGCCAGACCTGTTTGCCGGTCGCTTTGTCAAGAGCCACTATATACCTGACATCAGTTCCTTCATAATGAAGAATCAACAGATTTTTGTATATCACCGGTGAAGACCCGGGACCCTGGACATGATTGCATTTGAGATCGGTGCGCTTCCATACTACCGTTCCGTCGGATGTTTTAATGCATGCAGTACCCTGACTCCCAAAATGAACATATACAAAACCATTTTCAATACACGGGGTCGGACTTGCGAAGGTATTGATCCCATGCTTGTCGATCAGGTCATCTACTGTGAATACCTTTACGTCAAAAATAATTTTACCGGTTGCAAAATCAGTGCACACTGCATATAGTTCCTTCCCGTCCAAAGTAGCTGTTGTGACCCAGATCTGGTTATCATAGACAACCGGAGAGGAATGGCCCCTGCCATGGATTTCCGTCTTCCATTTGATATTGGCGTCAGACCAGACAAGAGGAGTTTTCACTTCAGTCGATATGCCATCCAGATTACTACCCCTGAAATGAGTCCAGTTCTTATCCTGCGAAAAGGAATTTTTAAAACCCGTTAAAAGTATGGCACAGAAAATAAAAAGCCTTGTCAATGTTTTTCCTGTCATTTGTCTATTTTTTGAATATTTTTCTAAAAAACTTTTTTATCTTTCTTTCGACCTTTCTTTCAGTCCCATCATAATCTTTTTTGTCCTTTTCAAAGATATCAATTATCATGTCAAAAAGGTTCTTTTTCTTAAAGTCAGGACAATCCAGTGCGTTAGCCAGTTCCGGAGGCAGATCAGGAAAACCGGTAATAAGTCTTTGCTTTAGAATAGGATCTTGCTTCACCTTTCTCAGTGTCAACGCTACCAGAGGAAGTGCGAGCGCGCTCCCTGAGCCGTTTGATCCGCTGTTAAAATGAATTGCCCTTGATGAAGCCCCTGCTCTTGACACCATAACAAGCCTGGGATTAAAAGCAGCAAACCATGCATCTGAATAATCCTGTGAGGTCCCGGTTTTACCAGCCAGAGGAAAATCGACACCATAAACGCTGCCCATAGAAACCCCTGTCCCTTCCCTGATTGCCTTCTGTAGCATTGCACTCATCAGCAGGCTCGATTTTTCAGTCATTATCCTGATTTTCTCCGGTGTCATTTCATTAGTGTAGATAACCTCTCCTTCAGGAGTTTTAATCGATCTGACACACCAGGGCCTTATCCGGTAGCCTCCGTTGGCAATTGAAGAATAAGCCACAGCAACCTCCTTAATGTTCGCTTCGGCCGTTCCCATAGAAAGGGAGGGAGTATTATCGAGAGTAAATGAAAAACCCATGTCGTTCCACATTGAATTGACCCTGTTAAAACCAATTTCAAGATAAAGGCTGAAGGTTGGTATATTCATGGAATGGGCCAATGCTCCTGATAATGAATACTTCCCACCGAAGGAATGATCAAAGTTCTCAGGGCTCCAGTCATCGAATCCTGACAGGGAAATTGAGTCGTTATTAAGATACTGACACGGCTCAAATCCTTCTTCAAGTGCTGCAGTGTACAATACCGGTTTAAAAACAGAAGCAAGCTGGCGCCGGGCAAGCACCTGATCATAAGGCTGGGTTTTAAAATCGATCCCGCCGACCCATGCTTTAATTCCGCCTGCAACAGGATCCATTGCCATAAGTCCGGCATGAAGTATTGTGAGGGATCGCCTCAGGCTGTCAGCCACTGTAATTGAATCAGTATAGGCGCCATTCCAATCAAATATCTCCTGAAACCTTTTTTCACCGCCCCGCTCCTCCAGGTTAAGTCTTTTCATCTCTCTGACTGCAACCTGGTCAAGTATCCTTTTTCCCGAGGCACTATGATATTGCTCATTAAGCCTTTTCTGCATCCTTGACAAATGCTCGCGAAAAGAGAGATTCGCATAATTCTGAAGAGAGAGGTTCACTGTAGTTGTGATTATTAATCCATCTTTTTCAAGGTCCCACCTCCTCCCATCTGCAGAACTCAGGTTTTGCAGAATATCCTCTATTTCATTTCTGGCCTGGATCATAAAATATTCGGCAATTCCCGCCGATCCGGATTTTTTATAATCAATTATCATCGGCAGTTTTGAAAGCGAATCGGCATCTTTTGCTTCAAGATATTTATATTTTTCCATCTGATTAAGGACAACATTGCGCCTGATCTTTGCATTTTCGGGATGGAGGCGGGGATTGTAGAAGGTATTGGCCTTAAGCATTCCGATCAGTACCGCTGATTCTTCCATTTTCAGAGATACCGTGCTTTTATTAAAAAACCTTGCCGAAGCCGCTTCAATGCCGTAAACATTTTCACCGAATGATACAGTATTCAGGTATAGTGTCAGAATTTCATTTTTGCTGAACACTTTTTCAAGCCGGCGTGCCATTTTTGCTTCACTTATTTTACTTCTGAACACGGGTAGCAGGCCTTTGTTTTTTCGGCCGAACATGTTTTTAGCAAGCTGCTGTGTTATAGTGCTTCCACCGCCGGAACTGTGTTTATTCATCAGGATTGTCTTTAACAGGACCCTGAAAAAACTCTTTGCATCATTCCCCTTATGCTCGTAGAAACGGATATCTTCAGTGGCAATAAGTGCATCTATAAGATGTTTAGGGATCTGGTCGAATGAGATGTTGGTCCGGTTCTCAAATAAATACTTCCCAAGGAGCTCTCCATCCTCAGACAATACGAGAGAGGCATTGGCATTTTTAAAATTAAGTAATTCTTCTTTGCTCCTGGCATGGCTGCATGATGATACGGCAAAAATGGCAGCAACCATCAATGCAACAAGGATGCTTTGCCTCTTCGTTGCTTCTGCCTTACTCATAATCAACCATAGCTGATAAATTATTTTCTTCAAAGTAACTTTAAATCCTGTTCAGGACAAAAAAATTAGTTAAAAGTTTAAAGCAAGTGTCAGAAATACACGTGAAAATCAATTAATACTGGTTACCTTTCGCAAGGATGACCTTCTATCGTATAATTGATTATCTCAACGTTTAATTAAAACAATATAAGCAATGGCAAATTTTATTGACGAATTCATGAAGAACTATGGTCCTGAGGTAACTAAAAATATGTCTGCTACCTATGGCCTTGACCAGGGGACCGTTCAGAAGCTTATCCCGCAATTGGCTCCGCTCATTCTGGGAGGATTGAAAAGGCAAAAAGATGACCAGGGTGGTGATGCCAGAGTTGATCACATTCTTACCAAATATGGAGATCAGTCGGTACTTGGCAATATCAAGGACCTTATTTCCTCCAAAGCAAATGATCCGCAAGCTGATGCAAATCTTGGAGGATTGCTGGGTACAGGAGGTGGAGTTCAGGCCGCCCAGGCGCTTGGTAAATCAATGGGTGTAAATGCCTCCACTATAATGAAGATGATCCCGGCTCTAGCTCCCCTTATTCTTGGCGCGTTGTCAAAGAAACGTGATACTGGCAATTCTGGTATAGGAGGCATAGGTTCGCTTCTGGATGCAGATGGCGATGGCAGTATACTTGATGATGTTGCCGGCTTTATCCTGAAAGGCGGATCAGGACAGGCAACAAAAGGGAAGGGTGTTTTAGGATCAATTCTCGGTGGATTGTTCGGTACAAAAAGATAATAAGTCTTGCTTTTTACATCCCCCTTTGTTTTTCGAAGGGGGATTTTTTGTACCCCAACCAAATCCTTATTTTTTTGTTAAATATGTTAAATAAGTTTAAATCAGGAGAGTGGCATAATTATATTTCATATTTTCGTTCCGGAATTTAAATCTAAATTTAATTAAGTCTGAATTTCCGGAATGAAGAGGACACTTATCATAACATTCATAGTCGTTGCGTCAACACTGGTTGCAATGTTTGTAATAAACAAGCTGACAACAAGAACTGACAATGATAAACTTTTTACTGAAGCAATTAAGGGAACCTTTGAAATATCAATTTCAGCCTCGGGAGAAATTTTGGCTGAAAATTCGTTTGATATTAAAGCACCGGAAGTAAGCAGGGGAAGGGATTTTCATGCATCGGACCTTAAGATACAGGATATTGTCCCTGAAGGAACCGAAGTAAAGAAGGGTGATTATATTGCTACTCTCGATAAGACCCAGTTTGACAATACATTGAAAGACGAGCGTGAAAGGCTCTCAACTTTCAGGAACAATCTTGAAATGAAGAAGCTTGATACTGCAGTGACCCTTACAGTATTAAGGAATAATATAAAAAATCAGATTCACACTCTTGAAGAGGCTGAGATTACATTGCGCAACTCGCGGTTTGAACCCCCCACCACTATCAGGCAGGCTGAAATAGATCTTGAACGGCAAAAAAGGCTTCTGGAACAAAGAGAAAGGGGATACCGGCTTAAAGTTGCTCAGGCTAAAAGGGACATTGCCACACAGACTATGTGGTATAACCGTATTGACAGAAGAGTGGCAAGCCTTGAAGAAGTCCTTGCCGGTTTTACAATAAAGGCGCCATCGTCGGGTATGGTCGTATATAAAAGAGACCGCCGCGGAAACAAAATTAAATCCGGT
Organism: Bacteroidales bacterium; assembly: GCA_038252165.1. GTDB lineage: Bacteria > Bacteroidota > Bacteroidia > Bacteroidales > VadinHA17 > LD21. The sequence continues at coordinate 73,020 of JBBSAP010000004.1, forward strand.
TCTTCTATCAATCCTAATGAAAGGACTGTTGCCACGCTTCCCGACCTGTCGTCGCTGCTTTCGAAAATATATATAAGCGAGATCGAGATTACCAAAGTAACCCCCGGATTGAATGTTGAAATCCGGGTTGACGCATTTCCAAATAAACAATTCTCAGGCAAAGTTAATACTATTGCCAACATCGGAGAGAAGCTTGATAATACCGACACAAAAGTGTTCGAGGTAATGATTAAGCTTGAAGGATCAGATCCCGACCTGCGCCCCTCAATGACAACGAGTAACAAATTGATTATAAAAACATTCAGCGATGTTATTTATATTCCAACAGAATGTGTTCATGCAGGAACCGATGGAATACCATATGTTTACACGAAAGACAAAACAAAGCAGATAGTTATTACCGGCGAATCAAATGATAAAAATATTGTTATCGAACGGGGTTTAAAGCCTAAACAGGCCGTATATTTAATTCAGCCTGAAAATGCTGAAGGTTTCAAGGTTGCGGGAGAAGAGCTGAAGACTTTGTTTAACGAAAGTGCTAATGCCAGAAGATAGTATTCCCGGTTTTTTCAACCAATAATTAATAGTGGATAGGCGGGACCTTTGTGATCTCAGCTTTAAAAGGCTCTTCTGATCCACTCCCTATTTTATAAATCCTTTCATTTGTAATTCTCATTGCCTCTGAAAGTTCGGGGTAAGGAAGATTCTGGATCGAGACAACACCAATATTATAATTCTCCCCGTCAAATCTTCCATAATAGGGTTGATCGACCCATTGAAAGTAGTGCATCCCTATCAGTTCAGGACGCGAGAATCCCTGCTCAATATAATTGCGATAAGCTGCTGCCCTCTCATTTTGACTTATAACTCCGGTAATTCCTGTCGCCGGAAGCGCCCTGTCGACAGCCCCGTGATGGAATTCTCCAATCATCACCGGCTTATTGCTTATCCTGGCTATTTCAGCAGTCGGCGGAGGAGCATACCCATAACCGTTGATTGAAAAAACATCAAATCGCTCACCTGCCTTGTACAACAGATCAGAGCTCATCCAGGCATAGCGCATGCCAAGATTAAGATGGTTTTTATCAACTTTTAATACCTCATCACAAGGAATATCGACATATTTTCTGACCATTACTGTAGAAAAAGAGTAAAAGTCACTGTCGGCAGCTGGTGAAGGGTAATCCTTAAAAGTAAGGTCCCTGAGATCATCAAATTTTTCGATTTTCAGATTCCATGACTTATTGTACAACTGAATATCACTGCCATATTTTGAAGTTATCCATTTTATAAATTCATCTTTAGTTGCTGATGGCTGTAAGGTGGCAAACATTTCATAGGCAAGGTTATGGTATCCAAAAGCCCATTGAGGTTCGTTTCTGAGAAAATACCCAATAAGATAAGGATCATCTTTATAATCATTCAATTGACTGGCAAATTCCTCAGAATTCTTCTTGTACTCTTCTGAAAAGACATCGGGGAAATCGCGGTAAAGCTGAGTTTTAGTCCCGGGAAAGCGGTTCAGTGGCAGGACATATGCAAGCTTGTTTTCTTTTGCAAAGCTTATCTCTGACCAGTTGCCAACTGTATTTATATTAAGATCCCTGAGCATGTCGGCTGTCATTTTGCTCCATCTGGCCTTCCAGTCGCTTCCAAATATTCTGATAAGATTTGCCTTGTAGAAGTCAACAATCTTTGATTTCTCATTCCCCGAAACTGATTCACCATACCTTGAATCACCTTTTTCAGGAAGCCATTCAAAAAGATCCTCTATTCCGGAAACCGGACCTGAAGAGGTAGATCTCATGCAGTCTACTCCCACACTCAGAAAGGCATACCCTTCCGGATCAACCAGCCACCATCTCTTTCCATCGTGGTGGGTCCTGAAAAATCCCGTGGATTTAAACCGTTTCTCTTTCCACCCGCCGTATTTGCTGAATGAACCATTGAATCCTGAACCTGCAATAGATTTTTCGAGTTCAAGGTTGAGGGAAACGAGTTCCTCCTCATTCCTGATCTTACCCTGCCATTCCTTGCCTATCCTTTGTCCGAAGGAATCAATGATCGGTTCTGTCAGAGGTTCAAAGGGTTGAGGGAGAGAATCCATAAGTCCTGCTGAGGCTATTTCATATTCAGGTGTGAAATATGGATCGCTATAGGGTCCGAACTTCAAATTAACTTTTATTATGTATTCCGGATCCAGCCGGTTTCCGGAAATTGTTCCCTTCAACTGACGTGGTGAACGAGGAATAAATATCTCCTGTGCATCAAGGTAGCTTAAAGGAAATACCACTTTTGTTTTAAGCAGGGGATTTATCCCCAGAAGGCATGTTAACCATGGAGATTCTTTATCAGTTTGTTCCTCTTCCCCACTCTGAAGGACAATTTTTTCAGAAGCCCGGTTTTCTTTATAAAACTCCAGAGTGATCACTCCGCTGTAGTCGTTGTTCCCGAATACTTCTAAGATAAAATAATTTGATTCCTTCCAGTTTCCGTTGTCACCCCTTTTCCATATTGTCACTGAAGTATTTTCGCCTGACGGCTTCACTTTCAGTACAGGTCCTGAGAATCCCTTTCCATCTCCGATAACGCAATTACCGGAATTTGCAGATGCTATTCTTTTAAGATTGAATAACTGATTATTATTTTTTAAGGTTTCAGTACAGGATAACAGGAATAAACAAACCAGGATTGATCCGGTTTTAGAATACAATGCAGTCAGTTTTTTCATTTTATTGATTTATAACATTTTATACACAACAGAGAAGGTCGGGTCAAAATAAGGAAGTCAGAGCTAATGTACAAAAAAAACCGCAAAGCTTTAAATGCTTTGCGGTCTTAAACAGGGTTATTACTCCTACCGGTTATTTCTTATCGTAAACCATAGTTGTTTTACGCTCACCACTGGGAGTATTCATTGTTGAAGCGACTGAAAGAGCTGTCGGGCCTGTCAGGCTCCACACCTCAGTTGTTTTCATTTCCGTCGATTGTCCGTCGCGTTCGAATGTCCTTGTAGTAACAATTGTAAGGGATTTGCCGTCAGCTGACCATGTTGCAATTGATTTGCTTTCGCCTCTCCCTGTGGTATTAACGCTTACTTTACCATCAAGAGTGTACTTGGTTGTGGTAGTTGTCGCCTGACCATCCTGGCCGGTACGTGTTCTCTCAACTGATAAGAGGTTGGCATCCTGGGTTGCAGTGAAGTCACCGCCGCCGCCCATTCTCTGACCTCCGCCCTGAGGAGCCTGACCCATGTCGCTCTTAGTGGCATTTAAAGCCCATTTTCCTGCAAAATTTGCCTTTGATCCCTGAGCATTTAAGGCTATAGGCATGCATAGAAAAGCAAAAAGAACTGCAAAAGACAGTATTTGCATCGTAACATTTTTCTTCATTTTCAATAGAATTTTATTGGTTTGTAATAATAGACAATTAATCAAAGGTAATTATTCCATTTCATCGGATGTTTTTTAAAGCCATCTGTATTTATTCTTTTCACAATTTTTAACATAGCCGGCTTACTGGTTTTTTTATCCTGACCTCTCCCTTTCTTTTAAAGTTAGTGAAAGGATTTAAATCTATGATATACTGCAATTTCACCGCTTCCCTTAAGCATAAGCTGAGGAGTTGGATGCAGGGTTAATAAGAAATAAAAGGAGAGATGATCTACTACTGATATATTGAATTTAAAAATCACACAAACAGAGATCATTTAATCAAGTCATTTACTTAAATTTGATAAATTACATATGTTTTTTTCTGGCAGATATATTTATACTTCTTTCTAACCATATTTAATTATTCAGAAATGCCAACTTCAAAAAAAATCAACCGGCGTGAATTCCTGGGATCTGCAGCAACAGCTTCCCTTGCAATTACAATAGTACCAAGACAAGTTCTTGGTGGACCTGGCTATGTTGCACCCAGCGACAAACTAACTCTTGGATACATAGGATGCGGTACCCAGGGAATAAGGGAAATGGCTGAAATAATTACAAATCCATTTCTTCAGATTGTAGCTGTATGCGATCCGAACAAATACTCAGAAAACTATGTTGACTGGTCTCAGAATGATGTTCGCAACACTATGAGAAAAGCGACAGGCGAGGCTTCATGGGGAGAATCAATCAAGGGTATACCCGGAGGAAGAGACATCGGTCTTGAATTGGTTACAAAATACTATGGGAAATCGAAAGATTCAGGCACTTTCAAAGGATGTAATTCTTATGAGGATTTCAGGGAACTACTCGAGAAAGAGAAAGATCTGAATTCAATAAAGATTATGACTCCCGATCATCTTCATGGGACTGTAGCAATACTTTCAATGAGAAAAGGAAAGCAGGTAGTTACACATAAACCAATTGCGAACAGAATGTATGAGGCAAAGCTGGCTATCGATACAGCCAAAAAAACCGGGTTGCAGACAAATCTGCTCGCATGGAGCGACAAACCTGACAATTTAAAAATTAAAAAGTGGATTAAAGATGGCGCAATCGGGACACTGAAGGAGATACATAACTGGTCGAACAGACCAATGTGGCCGCAATGGCAGTCCAATCCAACCGACACCCCTCCTGTTCCAAAAGACCTTAACTGGAACCTGTGGCTTGGACCAGTTCCTGACAGGCCATATCATCCAAATTATACAAACGCTGTTTTCCGCGGATGGTATGATTTTGGAGCAGGAAGTATTGCCGATATGGGACATTACAGCCTCTTCCCATTGTTTCTTACACTTGGCATCAATACTCCGGCAATAGCTGCAGAATCATATGCTACAACTACATGCGCTCTGGAGGGAAATGTTTCAGTCGGTGTAAGAAATGATGTTGCATTTCCTTTATCATGTATAATCAGGTTTAAATTCGCGGCTCAGGCGGACCTTCCTCCATTTGAACTTTTCTGGTACGATGGCGGAATGAAACCTCTTGTACCTGAATTACCAACAGGCCCTCTGACCCGTGAAGGTTTGATGTTTGTCGGCGATAAAGGTAGAATTGTAGCCCAGTTCAGAGGAGAGAAACCGGTATTAATCGTTGACAATAAAATTGTTCCGGAAACAACTGCTCCTGTACAACCGAATGAACAGAACAGAGATGAAGCCTGGATAAACGCTTTTAAAAATAAGACCGAGTCGCCTGGTAGTTTTGTTTTTGCCGGACCAGTAACCGAAACAATACTTCTGGGTGCAGTGGCTCTAAGAACAGGTAAAACAGTGGAATATGATTCCGCAAACATGAAAATTACCAATATTCCTGACGCAAATAAATACCTGACAAGGGAATACCGCCAGGGATGGGAACTTTGATTGTGGATGTTGTATAATTAAGAGCTTTTTCATATCTTGCGGAGCTTTAAAAACAATATTTAATTTAAAACTATTACAGATATGATAAAGAAGATTATTTCTCTCTCGGTTATTGCTTTGTTGGTTTTATCATGCGGAAATAAAAATAAGAAAGAGGTTGCTAAGAGCGCTGGCGCTTCAGAATCAGTAAAAGTCGAATTTGCCTCACTGATTGCCAATCCGTCAGAGTATGTCGGAAAAACCATAAGTGTTGAAGGCAAAGTCGTTCATGTCTGCACTCAAAGCGGCAAAAAATTGTTTATCACCGGAGAAAATCCTGATGTCAGGCTGTATATTCAGGCCGGGGAAGATATGCCGAAGTTTCCGATGGAATTGCTTGGAAGTGAAATAGTAGTTGAAGGTACGCTTACACAGCCTGTCGCTGCTGCCATGGATGGAGGAGAAGGGATGCCTCATGGTGAAGGAATGGCTAAAACTGCAGGTGCCGATACATGCGAAACTTCAAAAGCGCTTGCCTCCCAGCCTGTTTTATCGGATCTTATGATGATCTATAACAAGCATGTTGTTAAATAGAGCCTTTAAAGAAAACTAATTAAAAGGTCAGCCTAAAACTGACCTTTTTCAATTTCATCTTTATGAACATTACTAAATTCAACAGGATAACTCATCGTGATATAGGATACCTGATAGCCGGACTTACAATAATTTATGCGATCTCGGGAATTGCTCTGAATCATAAGCATGACTGGAATCCGAATTACATTATTGAAAATTCCGGATTTAAAACTGATATGAATATCACCAGGGAAACCCTTAATAAAGAGACTGCGCTGGAAATTCTGAAAGATGTCCCTGGTGCCCCGGAATACAAAACCTGGTATTTTCCGTCAGGGAACATTCTTACAATATTTATTGAAGGAGGCTCAGTAAGAATTAATACAAATACAGGTGATGGTACCATCGAAAGAATCAGCAAGAGGCCTCTTTTCTACCAATTGAACTTTCTGCATTACAATCCCGGCAGATGGTGGAAGTATTTCAGCGATATATTCTGTATTTCCCTGATTCTGGTCACTGTCACAGGTCTGTTCCTGGTAAAAGGGAAAAACGGGATCACCCGGAGGGGGGCGATCCTGACGGTCATTGGCCTTATACTTCCGTTACTGTTTCTTTTTATATACTAAATCTTTTTGATCGCCTCTAATATCCGGGCCGGTGTCATTGGCATCCTGTAAAGCCTGGCGCCTGTTGCATCAAAAATTGCATTTCCAACTGCAGCACCCACTGCAATAATGGCTGGTTCACCTCCGCCTTTCGGTGGTTTATCCTTTCTTTCCAGAATAACGCAATCCATCTTTGGGGTCCAGGAAAAACGAGGGATTTCATAAGTGTCAAACCCACGGTCTTTTATGTCTCCCCCCTCGAACATGACTTCTTCGGTGAGGGTATAGCCAAGTCCCATCTGGATACAGCCTTCCATCTGGATCAATGCACCCTGGGGATTTACGCATAATCCCATATCCTGTGCGCATGCGACGCGCACAACTTTAACCTTGCCTGTTGACTTATCAATTTTAATCTCTGCGATCATAGCAACCCATGTCCCGGCATCAGTTCCGCATGCCATGCCTATCCCCCTTCCACTGGGGCCTTTCCCGGAAACATAACCGAATTTATCGGCAACAGCTTTCCAGCAGGCGATCATCTTTTCATCCTTCAGGTTTTTAAGCCGGAACTCCAATGGATCAATACCGGCCTCCGCTGCCATTATATCTATCTGAGATTCCCTTGCAAATGTATTTGAATTGTTGTTCGGAGCCCGCCATGCACCTGTCCCAAACGGATGTATGGTAACTGAATTCATATTCTGGCTGTAGCTTGTTGTTCTGGAGTTTGGAACATCATATATAGTATCGGAGCCTCTTGAGCCTCCATAGTATAAATTATAATCCCATAATGTTATCATGCCTGATTTATCAATACCTGATTTGATCCTTATTACTCCAGCAGGGTGAAAAGTGTCATAAAAGAATTCTTCATCACGTGTCCATACCACCATTACCGGTTTACCGCTCAGCTTTGCAAGCCTGGCAGCTTCCACACCCTGCTGATATGCACTTTTCCCGCCGAAACCTCCTCCTACAAATGGCGCTATGACCCTTACCTTTTCCAGTGGGAATCCAAGCTCACGCGAAATGCCATCCTGAAGTCCAAATGGAGTTTGTGTCGCAGCCCAGACTGTCATCTTATCTCCTTCCAGTTTTGCAAGTGCAGTGTGTGTCTCAATAGAAGTGTGTGCAAGGTACGGATCATGAAACTCCGATTCAAAAATCTTATCTGACAGCTGGCTGCCAGCTTCCAAATCTCCGCTGGTTCTCATGACACTGACCCTTGAATCAGCCCCCACCATGCGATCAAACATATTTTTATCATTGACTTTCATCTCATTGAAAGTAAATTCAGCTTTTATCTTCACAACGGCTTCGTCAGCCCTGTCGTGATTTTCATTCAGAACTGCAATAAAATCACCATCACGGATAACCTGAGTGCCTTTTATTGCTTCAGCTCCCGAAACATCAACCGATGATAGTTTTGCACCATGAGACGGGGGTCTTAAAATCCTGGCAAAAACCATTCCCGGAATCTTCAGGTCACCTGTGTATTTTGCCTGTCCCGTTACTTTTAGCCTGGCATCGCTGTGCTTATATGATTGGCCTACATAAGTGAATTTTGTATATTCCTCGGCAGGCGGCTTAACATCGAGATATCTCTCGAGCTTTCTGCCTTTTACCAGTGATGCATAACTTGCTCTATTACTGGGATTCCTGACATCAACAATAAATCCATCCCTAACCTCAAGCTGTGCGGCCGGAACACCAAGTTTCGTGGCAGCAAGATCAGTGAGGACGCTTCTTGCCTCCGCAGCGGCAGCTCTCATAGCCGGACCGAAAGTCTGGGTGGTCTGTGAGCCCCATGTTCCGGCATCATATGGACACAGGTCAGTGTCGCCCATTACCATTTTCACTTTCTCGAGCGGAACGTTCAGCTCATCGGCCATCATCTGTGCCAGGGAAGTGATAACTCCCTGACCCATTTCGATCTTTCCTGTAAAGCAGCTTACGGTCCCGTCCTCAGCGATCTGCAGGAATGCATTGTAGTCTTTTGTCAGGCTTCTACCCTGGGGAAGAGCTATTTCAGAGAGATTAAACATATCCCAGGGCTGAAAGAAAATAAAAATCCCGCCACCCAACAATTTTACAAAGCTTCTTCTCTTCATTCCGTTGTTGATTTCTGGTCCGGATCCCGTTTTAGTTTTTATATCAGTTTTTTTCATGATTACTTTCCTCCTTTCATTTCCTTGCCAGCTGATTCCACTGCATCAATTATCCTGGTGTGTGCACCGCACCGGCAAAGGTTATCTTCCATTCCGTCAATAATTTCCTGCCTCGTAAGTGAAGGATTTTTAATCAGCATTCCGGCAGCGGTCATTATCATCCCGGGGGTACAATAGCCACATTGCAGGGCATCGTGATCAATAAAAGCCTGCTGGACCGGATGAAGCTTCCCATTGCGCGAGAGACCTTCAATGGTTATCACATTCTTGCCGGCAACATCACTTACCGGGAGCATACATGATCTTACCGGTTCCCTGTTAATAAGTACAGTGCATGCCCCGCAAAATCCAGTTCCGCAGCCATACTTTGTCCCGGTCAGTCCCAACTGATTCCTTAACACCCACAGGAGTGTCTGATTGGGATCAGTTGTTATTTCGGTCTTAGTCCCATTTAAAGTAAACCTGATTTTCTCTTCCATATTTACTGTCATTTATTTAGTTCATTCAGATAATCTTCCTTTGTGTCAAAATCCTTTAAAATTCCTGGCGAACTGGTTTTCACCTCAAAAACATCCTCCTGATGCAAATTTGAGAGCGACCGCAATCCCTGATCCTCATCCAGGGTATTTATTTCATCCCTGTACCTGCGATCGATCAGCAATGGATGACCCCTTTTCTTTCGATACACTGGTATTATGATCCCTTTCCGTTTTTTCCTGTATGAATTAATAATCAGGTTAATAACATCAGGCTCAATAAAAGGCTGATCACCCGGAAAAACAAGGACTGCTTCAAAATCAGCAGGAAGATTTTTAAATCCGCACTGAACTGAAGATAGCATACCTTTGCTATAATTTTCATTATAACAGTGATTTACAGGTAAATGACTTATTGAGCCCAGGATTTCATCCCTGTATGATCCGACCACTACCAAGGTACGAAAGACCTCAGACCTGATCACATTTTCAATGACCATTTCTATCATGGTTTTTCCCCCAAAGGGAAGCAGCATTTTCGGGACTTTCATCCTTTTTGATTCACCGGCTGCGAGTATAATGGCCCAGATTTTCCCCATTTTTCCAATTATTACTCAATGCTTCTGCGGGTCTTTAATCTGTTGTTTGTTGTTCTTTACCTGCACAAGCTGGGCAGCAATACTAACTGCGATCTCTTCAACAGTTTTAGATCCGATATCCAGTCCGATTGGTGCAAAAATCGTTTTCCATTGATCCTCAGTAGCCCAGCTATTACTAATAAACTCCCTGTGCATCATTGCAACCTTTGTTTTGCTTCCAATCATCCCGATATATGCTGCACCGGAGCTTAAACATGCCTTAAGTGCCTTACTATCATCCCTGTGCCCGCGGGTTACAATTACAAAATATGTATCTGACCCCTTTTCAATCCTTTCAATTGAATCACCAATATCCCCGGCAACAATATGATTAGCCGAAGGTATATTGGCAGCATTAGCAAATTCGGGACGGTCGTCAATAATGGTCACTTCAAAATCGAGCATGCTCCCGATCAGTGAAAGAGCCCTTCCGACATGTCCGGCACCGGCTATAATAAGGCGCGGAGAAGGAATAACCGGTTCAAGAAGAAGCATATGCGAAGGGCTTCCTTCATTCTGCTGAATCTTAAATTCTTTGAGATCATAAGAATCGATTCCTGAAATAAGACCCCTGATTTCCGGTTCAACAAAAGGTTTCAATTCTCCCGGAATAAAGCTCCTGTCTTCATCAGTTGTCCAATACCTGCTTATCAGGATCTTTTCGTTCCCTGCATCTCCGACAAGGGTAATCATTACCCCGGGGATTCTTGCCCCGCAGGATTTTTGCAGTCCTTCAAATACATGTTTATGCCGGACCAGATCAGGATCGATCAGGACGGTGATCTTTCCCCCGCACCATGCATCTTCCCCGCCTGAAACAGTTGTATCAAGCCTGAAAGTCATATGAACAGGTACTTTTGTATCAATAGATTCCAGAGCAATCTTCTGTACCCTGCCTTCCAGCACTCCCCCGCCTATTGTCCCGGCAACAAGTCCCGACTTATTAAAAAGTGCAGAACTTCCCGGTTTCTGGGGAGTTGATCCTTCGGTACCGGTAACTGTTGCAAGTACCATGTCCGATATGTCCGGTGTATTGACAGGGATCTTCAGGTAAATATTCTTCATCCGCCTAATTATTGATATATTAAAACAAATATATTCAAATTGAAAGAACTGGTTGAGCAATCATGATATATTTGTGTTAAGAGAATATCAGAAAAATAATAGTATTATCTGAATTGAAAGTACTTTGTGTAATTTAGTGTGTCCTTTAAGTTACTCCTATATAACTCTTTTCAACATTTTGATTATCAATAGTTCTTTTCACCAGCCTCATGCGGCTTGCTTTAAACGGGCTAATTGCTTTTCAAGGTTTTTAATTTTTTCTTCCTTGAGTTTATCCTGATTTTCAATTA
>JBBSAP010000005.1:0-71990 GCA_038252165.1 Bacteroidales bacterium
GGAGGGCCGAGCGTTTAGAACCAGCCCGGTGGGCTGGTTTAGCGAAGGAGCCAGATTGCAGGGATGGCCATCGCGGCAAACCGGCCTGTTCGCTAAAATAGCCTACAAGGCTATTTCTTAACGCTCCAGCCTCCCCTTGGGGGAAAAAGAAAGGGGGTTTATTTTCTTGCGTATTTATAAGTCTCCTCTGAAGGTTTTCAGTGGTAAATAAGTATTATTTTTGAAATATGAATGCATTATTGGTCATAGTTCTGACAATGATCTTCTCGGCCTTTTTTTCAGGGATGGAGATCGCTTTCGTAACGTCGAACAAACTAAGGATTGAACTTGACAGGAAGCAGGGCGTATTCGGCTCAAAGATAATCCAGACCTTCACCAATAATCCGGGACAGTACATCGCAACAATGCTAATTGGCAATAATATTGCACTTGTCATTTATGGACTCTTCTTTTCAAGGCTACTCGGTCCTTTGCTTACACCACTTATCGGTTCCGACGTGGTTGTGCTGATCCTTAATACAATTATAAGTACAGGCTTAATTCTTCTTATGGCCGAGTTCCTGCCCAAAACTGTTTTCATTATTTCATCAAATTTTTTTCTGAAACTGTTCAGCGTACCTGCCATGTTTTTCTATACTCTTTTTTATCCTGTAAGCAAGCTGACTCTTGCAGCGGCAAATCTGTTAATCAGGCTCTTTTTCGGAATTAAAGGCGACAAAAAGGCACAGGAAAATCTTGTTTTCAGCAAGGTTGATCTTGATCATTTTGTGAATCTCAGCAGGCAGGGATCTGAAAAATCTGAGCCATATCATCAGAATATAAGGATCTTTCAGAATGCTCTCGATTTCTCCAGCGTGAAACTCAGGGAGTGCATGGTTCCCAGGACCGAAATTGACGCAGTCGAATCGAAAAGCGGAGTGGCTGAACTAAAGGAGAGGTTCATTCAGACCGGACATTCGAGGATACTCATTTATCAGAGCTCTATCGACAATATTGTAGGTTACTTCGAGCTCAAGGATATCTTTAAGGATCCGTCTGACATAATATCATGTGTCAGAAAACTGGCCATTGTCCCCGAAACAATGACTGCCAACAAGCTTCTGAAGCTATTCTTTGACGAAAAGAAAAATGTTGCTCTGGTTGTTGATGAGTTTGGTGGGACCTCAGGAATGGTAACTATCGAAGATGTGCTTGAAGAGATTGTAGGAGATATTGAGGATGAGCATGATTATTATGAGCTCACCGAGAAAAAGATCAGCAACAATGAGTTTATTTTATCAGGAAGGCTTGAGATCGATTACCTCAATGAGGAATACAAGCTCGGACTGCCTGAAGAGGATGACTATGAGACCCTGGCAGGTATGATCCTTTATCACCATGGAAGCATTCCCGGTGCCAATGAAATGATAAGGATCGGCAAATTTGTTTTTAGGGTGCTCAGGGTAACAACTACCAAGCTGGAGCTGGTAAACCTGAAGATTGAATAGATATCTTCCTACCCCGATATCTATTGGGACCCTCCACCAAGAGGGAGGGACTTTAAGAATAATATATTAAAGACTGTTGTAAAACGAGATAATTTTCGCCAGGTCATCAACCTTCTTTAAATCAAGATTGTTAGCTTTAATAAAACTGCTTAATTTGCCGCTTTTATCAGGCAGAAAATCATGGAGGTCTTTTCTGTTATCGATCTTAGCAGCGCTTTTCCCTTCAGGTTGTACATAATATGTATCCCGTGTATGTATGAATTTTGCAGGGCTCCCTTCCTCCTGATAAGGTTTTGGAGGTGTAGCAGCCTGGAGCCTCAGATTCTTTTTGATCAACAACCTGCATTTCCCGTCTTTTTTAAGTATAAACCATGAATTTTCGACTGAAGTGATGTCTCCGGGCGATTTAAGATATCCGGAATAAATAAACCTAAGGGTGTCAATCAGTACTGAAGAGATGCTTTCCGGGTTTATAAGCGCATAGATCTCATCCTTCTTTCCGAACTGTATTTCCCCCTTAAAGATGTCATATCTGAAGTTCAATGGAATACTTTCTCCGGTTTTTAGTAAAAGGTTGCCCGGTGCAAAATCCTGATAAAGGAATGGATCTCCTTCAATTCTTTCATAGGTCACTTCTTCCCTGGCATTCATATTATGGTTAAGCCTGAGCCGGCTTAGCAATTCAAGATCGGACCTTTCAGTAGTAATAATTGTGCCTTCATTAAGCTGTCCGTATATTGCCAGAAAGCTAGAAACGATAATTATTATCAGGGAACTAATGACAATTTTAAGATTTTTCATTTATAAATTTATTAGTAAAATATTGTCACAATCCAGGCGCCCGGGTTATTTATTGTCAGTCTCAATTCGCATGTCAGTATTGCCGAATAAAAGTTATTCGGTGCAAAAAATTTAACATTCCCGTGAAACGGGAATTTCACATTCTCAAAACCGGTAAAGGCAGGTAACTGGTTTTCTGAGCCTGAGCTTCCCTGCATCAGCAGGCCGCTTATATTATTTGATTCGCCACCGTTTCGTGAAAATACATACTTTACATAAGGCCTGTCACCTGATCTCATACATGATACCCTGCCGATTCCGTTGCGATATTCAATCACATATGGAGCCAGAGCTCTTTTACCGAGATATTTATCCTCTTTCCAAACCCCTTCAAGAAGTGAATCTCTGCTTTGATACTTATGAGAATATATTCCATAACCATCCCTGAGTCCTTTTTTCCACTCACCGTCATATGTGGCACCGTTGCTCCATATATAAGTCCCGTTACCCTCTGGCAATCCTTTTACAAACTCACCTTTATAAAAATCCTCGCCTGTTGCATGCCCGATTCCGTCTGCCAGCCCGCGTTTACAATCCCCTATGTAGCTTACCGATATGGCGGGCAAAAGAACCATGCATCCTGATTGCGCCAAAAATCAATTAGTGATAAGAAAAGATGCAAGAATTATCACCGGTAAAGCATTTCTTAACATATTCCGTGTACTTAAAGTTTATTTCTGATATCCAACCACAGCCAGATACATGCCTGAATATCCTGCGAATAATATTCAACAAAAATCGCACCAATAAAGTTACGATAATATTATTAAAAAAAGAAAAGAGAGCCACGGGGACTCTCTTTCATAAACAGTATAAATTTAAATTCTAATGTACATCAGTTTCAACCGGAACCGGATTCTTCCTTGTATTCCACCATACCTGGCTTTCTGTGCCATTGGTGCTGAACATACCTTCATTTATCGACTCTATCTTCTGATCCAGACGTGCCTGAGCTACATTGCCGGTATTGTAAGTATCTTCGCTCAATGCATACTGAAGTCTGATTGGAAGACCAAGTTTCGGATAGAACGATCCTTCAAGCTCATATTCGAAGATTCTTTCCGGGAAACCAGTCCTTCTTATCTCCGAATAAGCCTGGACACCTTCTCCATATATTGCTGCCCATCTCTGTTCACAGATCTTCTGGAATTTCTGAGCATCAGTTCCTCCCCATGCTACAAGTGGATGGGCCAGATATGTGGCATAGCTGACAGGGAAACCTGTTGGAGCGGTTGTGATAGTTGCTTTGCCATATGTCGGATAGACAGTTGAGCCATCAGCAAGACCCCATCTTGCCATTGAAGCTGCAATACCCGCTTCATAAGCATTTTTTGCCGGTCCATCATGGCCGCTGCGCATTTCATATTCAGCTATATTGAACATAACTTCATCAAATGTTAACACATAAAGCGGGGCATTTTCATCGAAGGCAATTTTTGTCCCAAGAACCGAAATACTAGGGAAATTAGCTGATGTGATGCCTCGTCCATTCTGGAAACCTACATATTCAAGGGGAGGTGTTACAACAGAATTTGCTGTCGGCTGTCCATAGATATGAAGCCTGGGATCAACTCTTGCCTTGAGCCATTCTACCATCGTCTCGGATATCGCCTGATCTGCTCTTGTATAAAGAGTATTAAATATAGGATTCCTGTATGGAAGGCCAGGGTATGATATAAACGCATCATCATCAGTTGAATCGAAGATCGGGTACTGAGTCGGATTTCCAAGTATTGCTGCAATCTGCGCATCAGCTGTTGCCAGTGCTGCAGGTCCGGGATTGGTAGTTACATCCGCCTGTGTGCCTGCCATATTGTAAGTAAATGTCCATGGAGTTCCCGCAACTCTGTTCAATATCCTGAGCTTGAGAGAATTGACAAATTTCCTCCATTTAACAGGGTCGCCTCCATAAATAAGGTCACCGCTTCCGAAACTAACGGTCGTACCTGAAAGGAGGACATTGGCTTCTTCCAGTTCTGTAAGAAAAGCTGCATAAATGTCGGCTTGCTTATCATATTTGGGAGTCAGAGTACCATCAATATCGAAACCCTGGAGTGCTTCTGAATATGGGATATCGCCCCATACATCGGTCACATACATGAACGCCCAGACCCTCATGGCCTTTGCAGCTCCTTCAAGGGATTTGTCTCCTGTTGTATTAGCTTTATTGATCACAATCGCGAGATTTTTAAGCTCGCGTGTAAAAGGAGCCTGAAATTCACCAGACATATCACGGGGCATGTATTTGTCCTCATCAATGTACTGGACTTTGCACCACTGCTGGCACCATACTCCCAGATAGGTGTGCTGGATCCATCCGCCTAACTGACGGGAAACACCGTTCTGCACTGCATAAGTGAAGATATTAATGGCAGGAACATCAACCGGATTGTTCGGATTTGTATTAATTTCCTCAAAATCCTTGGTGCAGGACCAAACCATGCCTGCAGCCAGGAACAATCCAAGAATTATTTTAGATGATTTTATTAAGTATTTCATATTTTAACACATTTAAGATTAGAAATTAACCCTTAGATTAAATCCAAGCGATCTGGTGGAAGGGATTGCATTGGTTTCTGCCCCAACACTTGTATTACCGGCACTCTGGCTTACTTCCGGGTCAAGATCCGGAATGTTCTTATGAATGATCCAGAGATTACGGCCGACAAGCGAAAGGTTAATGTCGCTCATCCCGATTTTATTCAGGAAACCGATTTTGTCGAATGAATATCCAACTGAAACCTCGCGCAGCTTGACAAAACTTCCGTCGAATAATGACAGTTCAGTCTTGGCATAGTGGTCATAACCGTAGGTATTGGCATCCACATAAGTAGTATTTGTAACCGGAGTATCAGTTACAGCTCCTGCTCCATCGGTAAAAGCAATAGTTCCATCAGTATTTACCTTTCCGTAGACGGCATCTTCTATAAGAACACCTCCTCCTTCCAAAAGGGCGTCTCTTACATTTTTGCCATTGGCATTTATAGCTGCTGTCGGAGCAAGAACTCCTGTATACATGCCGAACATATGGCTAACTGAAAATATATCTCCGCCTTTTTTGAAGTCAACAAGGAAGCTTAGATTGAAATTCTTATACGTCAAGGAGTTATTAATACCTCCAAACCAGTCAGGATATACATTACCGAGAGGGGTTCTCTGACCTGAACGTCTGTACCTTCCTGTAGGAGTTACAACAGGTCTGCCGGAATATTCATAATAAGCAAGCTGTGTTTTTGCTTCGTCATAATAGACCGGTTTTGCGTTTTCACGTACAACAGCATATCCATATACAGTTCCGTATTGTTTTCCGGGGAATGCATAAACGTAACCTCCCCAGCTTAAATCATAAAGGCTCAGATATTTCATGTCTTTGTATAGTTCCACAACCTTGTTCTCGTTCTTGGACCAGTTGAAGGTAACATCCCATGAAAAATTATTTGTCTGTACCGGAGTAGCAGTTATCTGTAATTCAATACCAGAATTCTGCAGGTTGCCTGCATTGATTGTCTTTGATTGGAAACCTGTTGTATTTGAAACTGCGATGTTCATGATCTGGTTGACTGTATTCTCTTTATAGACACTTACGTCAAAACCCAGTCTGTTCTGGAAGAATCTGGCTTCCATACCAACTTCCTTTGAACGTTTTCTTTGTGGTTTAAGTCCTAGTGGCGGAATTGTTAAAGTGTAGCCCAGTGAAGGATTACCATTAAATGGCTGGTCTGCACTATACGTACCCTGAAGCGAATATGGTTCAGCCGATCCGCCTACTTCTGCATAGCTTCCTCTCAGTTTAAGGAATGAAAGGAAATTAGATGTTATACCCAGAGCGTCTGTTAAAATAAATGATAGTGAAGCTGATGGATAAAAATAGGAATTGTTGTTTAATGGTAATGTTGACGACCAGTCATTTCTACCTGTAAGATCGAGGAAAAGGAAGTTTTTATAGCTGAAATTAGCTTGTCCGAAAATACTTTGCAGCTCGGTGTGTCTTTCACTGAGATCTGCGGTAGGAGCAACTGCAGCATTACTTACAGTATAAAGATCGGGTATAATAAGTTCTGCCACATTGATCCTCCGGAATTGCCCATTATAATGGTTATACTCAGCACCAACGCTTGCGTTTACCCCAAAGTTTCCAAATGTTTTATTAGCTTCAAGCCTGGCGTTGGCATTGATCTCCTGCCTGCGGTTTGAGTAGCTCCAAAAGCCCCCCTTAGGATAACCTATCCCAACGTCTCCAATGGCAACACGCTCAACTATATCCTCAACTGAAAAGTCTGTTCCGGCCATGGCTTTGAATGCCAGCCAGTTGGTCAATTGCCACGACATGTTCACGTTCCCAATCATCCTGTCCCTGTTCCTGGAGTTTGTATTTTTGTACATGTTCCAGTAAGGATTATTGTGATAACTGTGGTTCCAGCTGTATGGCATACCTGTTTTTGGATCAGTGGTGTTCCAATTTTCCTTAAGAGCATTCATATCGACCTGACGACCGAACCACTGTCCCAGAGATTGCATCGGGTTACCTCCATTATAGCCGTTCTCAGCTATATTATCACTTTTGTTGCTGATATATGATGCTGAACCTCCAAAGGTAATTTTGTCTGATAATGCAATATTACCTTTTAAGGCCACATTGTTTCTTGTAAGGTCGGTATTCGGTATGATACCACTGATCTTCTGGTTAGATAGCGAAAGACGGAAATCGGCACCCTTTTTTGCACCCGCAATGGCTACCGAAGTAGTGCGTCTCATTCCTGTTCGAAAATAACTCTTTATGTTGTCAGGATGTGCTATCCATGGAGTGGCCGTGCGTGTATCGGTTTCAGCATCATATGGACTGTCGAACTGTGGAATCAGTCTGCCGTCAAGGCGGGGACCCCAGCTTTCATCGACACCGTCATTGACACCGCCGTACATTCCATCAACATATTCAAATTCATATTCCCCGGCTGCGGCATCTGAAGCAGATCCCTGGCCATAAAGGTTCTGATAATTAGGGATTACGAGAGGGTTTTCCCACATTACGTTTTCTTCAAGTGTCACACCGAGACCTGGTTTACCCAATCGTGATTTTCCTGATTTCGTGGTTATAAGTACAACGCCGTTAACAGCTCTTGAACCGTAAAGAGCAGCTGCACTTGCACCTTTCAGAACGCTGATATTCTCAACATCAGAAGGGTTGATATCACTGGAAGCGTTTCCATAGTCCCTCCCGCCATAAGAACCAGTGGAGCTCGTTGTGTTGTTGATAGGTACACCGTCAACAATGAATAGCGGCTGGTTATTGCCATCGGCGGAGAGTGAGTTAACACCCCTGATAAGTATTCTGACACCCGATGAAACACCACCATCAGAGTTGGAAATCTGAACTCCTGCAAGTTTCCCCTGGAAGGCGTTTACAATGTTGGATACCTTTGCTTTTTCAAGCTTGTCACCTCCAAGGTCCTGCACTGCATAACCAAGAGCTTTTTTCTCCCTTGAAATACCCAGTGCTGTAACAACCACCTCATCCAGTCCGGTGATGTCTGATTCCATTACACCATTGATTTCTGAGCGACCACCAATTTCAATCTCCTGTTTTTTCATACCGATATAGGTAAAAACCAGAGTTTTTGAATTTTGTGGTACAGGCAGGGTGTATTTTCCGTTAGCATCGGTTATGGTACCTATCGTGGTTCCCTTAACCTGAACAGTTACACCTGGGATAGGGCCTTCCCCTTCAATTGAGGAGGTCACCGTACCAGTAATTACTCTTGTTTGCGCAAACAAAGCCGTGACGCCTGCAAACACAAACAATACAATCAGCAGTAATAGTTTCTTCATACGAAATTAGTTTTAGGTTTGAATTTAACTCGGCTAAGATACCGTTTTTTTTAAAAAAACAAATAAATACGGTTTTTTTATTATATAAATATCACTGAAATTTAAAGTTTTAACCACAGATTCTCACAAAGTCAACACTGAGTTATACATTTCAATCACTATTGTCCGGGAAAACTAATAAAACGAGTATGAGATTCTGAGCGAAGCGAAGAATCTCCTTCATTTTAACCTGACACTAGTACATTTCAATATATAAGCAGCTCAATAAATTACCCGGCACAACTTGGCGTTTCTCAGTGTAACAAGTTAGTTAACAAGGCTTTAATGGATTATGAATTATGGCTTATTGCATATTCACCGCTTCGTACCGGTATGGGCTTCCTCCCGAAAGCCTCTTCTGTTCAACTCAGTCTAACCTCCGTTTGAATCAGTGGCTAAATCTCTTTGGGTCTCTTATAAGTTCTTCTGCTGCAATGCATAATTCATTATAAGTCTCCTCGCCAAGGATTCCTGATAACGGAACTTTAAGAAACTCATAAACATATACACCTTCTGCCTTACCGCATCCGACTGCTGAATGGCAGATCGAAAGCTCCAGGTAATTAACGGCCCTGAATCCGGAATACTGTTTTATCCTGGCCGGGAAAAGATGACACGAAACTGGTTTTTGAAATGATATCTTTCCCTCTGACCAGGCCTTTTCAATCCCGCACATAAAAACACCATTTTCAAGAATGGCATAAGCACATTCCTCATTCCCGATTAAAGGTGTAACTTTATCATTTTCAAAATCCTTTACACTTGTTCCTCTATTCTCTATCACCTCAATCCCTTCAGGCCGAAGGTATGGTTTCACATCGGGCAGGATCTCTTTCAGGGTGTCAACTTCCTCATCCGACAAAGGAGCACCTGAATCACCATAGCGGCAGCAGTTACCCAGGCATAGGGGCAAGTCGCACTTGAATTTCTTTTCAAGAATGTCGAGGCTGAATATGGTGTCGCCGATTCTAAGCATGTTGTCGGGGGTCAAATTAAAACTTTCCCCGTCATCTCCTTTGGAATCGGAACACCCATAATTGTCAGCAAGGTCGGTGCCACATCAGCAAGTATCCCCTCTTTAATTGATTTGTAATCGTCGCTTATAAGAGTACTTGGAACCGGATTGAGCGAATGAGCCGTATTTGGTGTACCGTCTTCATTCAGGGCCTTATCTGCATTCCCATGATCGGCCATTATAAGAATATCGTAACCCTTGCTTTTTGCTGCATTGGCAACTGCTCCTGCACATTCATCAACAGTAGCGACAGCTTTTTCAATTGCTTCATATACACCAGTATGTCCCACCATATCACCATTGGCAAAGTTGAGACAGATAAAATCATACTTCTCTGAGTTTATGGCTTTTATCACTGCATCTCTTACGCCATAAGCGCTCATCTCAGGTTGAAGGTCGTAGGTTGCAACCCTGGGTGAAGGTATAAGTATCCTGTCTTCATTTTTAAATACTTCCTCGCGGCCTCCTGAAAAGAAGAATGTGACGTGCGCATATTTCTCAGTCTCTGCAATCCTGAGCTGTGTCTTTCCGGCATGTGCCAATACCTCCCCGATTGTATTACCGGCGTTCTCCTTGGGATAAACTATATGCAGTCCCTTAAATGTGGCATCATAAGGAGTCATCGTACAATAGTGAAGGGGTAAGGTTTCCATGCCGAATTCCGGCATGTCTTTTTGTGTAAGCGCCATTGTAAGCTCCTTTGCCCTGTCGTTCCTGAAGTTGAAGAACACTACCACATCGCCGGCTTTTAACTTTCCAACAGCTTCACCTTTTGAGTCTACAATTACAATCGGCTTCATGAACTCATCAGTAACACCTTCATCATATGACTTTTGCATAGCACCCAGGATATCCGTTGCCGGTGCTCCCTTTCCGTTAACTATCAGATCATAGGCTTCTTTTACTCTTTCCCACCGCTTATCACGGTCCATTGCATAATATCTCCCTATAAAAGAGGCTACCTTACCGTTAGAGATCTTCAGATGTTCGAGCAGGTTTTTCATGTATCCCATTCCGCTCCTGGGATCAGTATCACGGCCATCACCAAATCCATGTATAAAGACCCTCTTCAGGTTATAAGCCATTGTCATATCGCATAACGAATAGAGATGTTTATCGAGCGAATGAACTCCTCCGTCGGACAGCAGGCCGAAGAAATGCACCTGGCTGTCATTATCGCGTGCATAGGAAAAAGCTTCTGTCAGGACGGTGTTTTTTCTTATATCACCTGTTTTGCATTCCTTATTTATTTTTACAAGATCCTGATAGATCACACGGCCTGCACCGATATTCAGATGTCCCACTTCCGAATTTCCCATCTGACCATCTGGTAATCCCACATCTTCTCCTGATGCATGAAGCCTTGAATTCGGGTAATTGTTCCTGAAGTATGTAAGATTGGGTGTCGGAACCCGGCTAATCACATCGGCGACCGAACCGTCACCGATTCCCCAGCCGTCAAGTATCATCAGGAGTGTTTTTTTATTTTTCATAATCAATTGATTTCGCCTACTGTTAAACACAAAATATGCTGCCCTTGTTCAGGGCACAGAATTAACGGGGTCAAAAATAACTAAATTATGCAATCAGTGTTAATGGAAAGAGTTTTTCGCCTCTTAAATCCAGCCTTTTTATCTGATTTCCCTGATCTTAATTTTATAATCAGCTCCCGCGCAGGTCTTTTCGTATGTAATATCCTTGCCGACATAGGCCAGCCACTCATCAGGTGTGAAATTTCTGGTCACATATGAGCAACCGTCGGCGGCGAAGGAATCGACAAAGGCAGGTCGTGCAGTAAGTTTTGGAAGGCTCCCGGAACTGCCAGAAAGGATCACTTCTCCGTCGGGACTGAATTCAAATGCAATCACAAGCCCCTCTTTATCGGTGAAAGTGACAGGCGGACTTACCAGGTCATCAGTATCCCAGAGTTTCAGTGTTCCGTCGTTGCCGGCGGTGGCTATCTGCGAAAGCCTGCCATTGAACCGTAAATCATTTATTTCGCCCTCATGAGCCCGGAATTCCGATAATTTCTCTTTGCGTGCAACATCCCATAATTCAACAATGCCGTCATCGTAACCTACAGCGATCATATTTTCACCAGGTTTGAATCTTATGTTCCTGATTCTTTTACCCTGAGATTCTATCCTGAAATTTTCGGAACTTTGTTCCGGGTTCCATACCAGTCCTTTTCCCTGGTCGCTTATTCCGGCAAGATATCTGTTGTTTGAGGAAAGGTCAATCGAAGTTATCTGCATCATATCGGTTGAAAGGTCAATGAAAGTCTTTGCGGAGAGATCCCATTTGATCACTTTGCCATCGAGGGCGGCAGAATATAGGAATTTCCCGTCGAATGAGAAGACCAGTGATTTGATCCTTCCCGAATGCCCTTTCAGTTCATATTCCTGTCCGGTGTCGTTGACAGGGATCATCTTAATTGAACTGTTCAATCCGCCGCATGCCAGCCAGTCTGATCCCGGGCTGACAGCCATAACATCAATTACCTCGTTCCCTGAATATATGATCCTGAAACTCTTTTCCTTGTTGCCAAGGTCCCATTTAAGAACTTTACCCCGGGAATCAGAAGTAAAAAACTCA
The DNA here is from genome assembly GCA_038252165.1 of Bacteroidales bacterium. Taxonomy (GTDB): domain Bacteria; phylum Bacteroidota; class Bacteroidia; order Bacteroidales; family VadinHA17; genus LD21. Next base: position 11,803 of record JBBSAP010000005.1, read on the forward strand.
TTTTTCCCCGGAACAAATGCAATACTTTTAACAGGGCTGTCGAAACCAGTGAAGGATTTAATTCTGCTGCTGCCCTTCTGTTTAGCAAGATTGTAAAGACCCGCGTAAATATCAGCATCATTTTTATTCCCGTTGTTCTTTTTGTTAAACAGATAACCCTGATAAGCAAGAAGAGCCTGGAGCTCACTCTGTTCCGGAACCTGAACGGACCTGAGAGACATGGATTTTGCCACAGAAATCATTCTGAGTCTCTGTGTTTCATTTTTAAGCCGGATCGCGGAATCTGCATTCATATTTGCCAGCATACTCGCCTGAATTGCGGATTCAGATTGTCTCCTGGCTTCATCAATTTCACCCTTGTCAAAAAGTATCTGATTTTCAGCATTCATCCTGAGTATTTTCTCCATTTGCTCCCTGCGTGAAGCTCCTAATGCCGCTGAATCGGACAAAACTGATTTTTTCAAAGCTATTGAAGCGTATTCATCCGATGCATTTTTCTGTGCTACAATATCTTCTTTTTGTTTTTCCGCTATCCTGCGGCGGTTATCTGCTGAAAGTTTTGAAACAAATGCTGCAACAGTAATAAGAGCAGCCACGATTGCAATTCCACCAAATATTGATGAGATGATCTTTATTTTCCTCAGCCTCCTCTTGTTATGCCTTACTTTTCTCTCTTCAATCTCATTATGCTCCTTTTCACTGGTACGAAGGTAAACCATTGCCCTTTCGAAGGCAGGATTAAACTTCTGCGCCCACCAGATGGTAGGTTTATTTTCTTCGCGCCAGTTTACTGCAAGCTGAAGCTCGGGTTGTTTCAGGAGTCCTTTTTTCCCCTGCTGGTATAATGCTGAGGCTTCTGAAAGCCGGAGATACGTCTGAACAGATAATGATTCCTCATCAACCCATTTTCTAAGGCGTTCCCAGAGATGGATAATGCTCTCATGCGAAATATCAATGACTGAACTTTCATCCAATCTGACTGAATATTGCGGAGTAAGTATCGATATTGAAGGATCACGGAATTTTTCAATGACCTCAATCAACTCATCTCCGCCGCATCTGATGGCTGATCTTAAAGCATTAATATTTGAGGGATAACTTACGCCTTTATTGTCGGATCCTTTACCTGTAATGATCTTGAAAAGCCTTTCGCAGATTTTTTTTCTATCATGATTCAGCTTTTCATAAATTTCATCGGCATGCCGCGAAATGGCATCCCTCATGGTTCCGATGGAAAAATAATCCGAAAAGTCCAATGGTCTTTCGGTCTCATCAAGCTCTCTCCAGTGCATCCATGTCCTCATCAGGGCATGCTGCAGAACAGGAAGCTGATCAGTACGGTCATTTATTTCTCCGATAAGAAGTTCAACAAGATCAGGATCGATCTCCGCACCTGCATTTCTCACAGGTCCTGTTATCGCTTCCCTGATGCATTCCCTGTTCATCTTTGAAACAAGGAAGTTGCTGTTATTTAAAAGATTTGTGAAACTTCTGTAATAAGAACATTCCGCTAACAGCTCGGACCTCAGGGCAATAACAAGGTAAAAGTCAGGATTGACATGTGTGATTGCATTAGTAAGAAGGTTAATAAATCCGGTTATCTCAGTGCGGGATCCCGTTCCCGCCCCCGATGATCTGTTCCAGAACAATTCTTCAAACTGATCGATGAACAAAAGAACCTTTCCGTTGATCCTGTCTGACTGTCTCCTCATAACCTCAGCAACACCTTCGGTACCCTCTTTGAGAAGATTCAGGATATCGTTTTTGAATTCCTTTTTATGGTCAGTGCCAAAAAGATTATCAGCAAATGAGTCGGCAAGGTTACCAAAGGGATTATTGCCAGGTCGCATTGAAAGGATCCGCCACTTCCCTTCTCCTTTTACAGAGAGTTCTCGTATTATGGGCAGCAACCCGCAAACTACCAGTGAAGATTTTCCGCTTCCGGATGCTCCTGTGACTGCAATAAATCGGTTTTTCAGAAGCTTTGCGGCAATAACTTCGCTTTCATTTTCCCGTCCGAAAAAATATTCACTCTCATCCGGGGCAAATGGCCGCAATCCCGGAAACGGACTGAATTTTTCTTCTTTTAATTTTACCGGAGCCATATATAAATAAGAATTATTCTTTGCAATTATCTATGTACTTAAAAATTCCGAATGAACTTTCAGGATACTGGAAGTTAAACTCTCTGATAGTGTTTAAAGACAAAACATAACAGAAAAAACTGTTCATTCTCATGTCCCTGACGATTTTACCCGGATCGGTAATTTCATCGTGATTAATAAAGATTTCAGGGTCGCTTTTTTCGGAGGGGAACGACCATGCTATTGTATTGGACGGTTGCGAATAGATTCCCTTTTCATCATTCCTTTCAAATGACATTTTATCGGCCAGGAACAACAATTCATCTTCTTTTATTTCATTGAAACACGAAGCCAGAAATCTTACCTTTTCAAAAACGAGTTCTTTTTCGGTTATTTCACCCGCCATTATTCTATCAAGCCGCTTCCTGGTGGCTTCAGGGATCCGTTCCGAGGCCGTCCTGTAAAGCTCTCTGCCTGATCGTGCCAGAAGCCGTGCTGACTCTTCACGAAGTAATTCTTCAGGGCTGAAGAGCAGAGCGACAACCGATTCACCAAGGTCCTGATCCCCGATCTCAGGAACCGTTCTGAGTGTGCATGCCTTGGTCCAGACATTTATAAGATTGTAATCGCAGTTAATTATATCTTCAAGCAGACTTTTTAAGGAGGGAACCTCAACAGGGAAATACCTCTGAAGTTTTTTCAGCCTCTTTTTGTAATATCCCTGGTCAGAAGTTTTTTCAGCACCCTTATCTGAAGCGTTTCCGAAAATTATTCCAGCCAGTTCAGGAATCGGCTTACTGTATTCATCTCTGTCTTTCGGGGTTTTCCAGTCAGCTTCCGATACTTTTTCCCCATAGGTGAGGAACAGAAGATTCTGAAGATAATCCTTCCACCTGGAATATTCCTTATCCATTTCCGATGAAAGAAAATCATTGTTGCGGTTTTTCAGGCAAACCTGAGCTGCGATTATCCAGGTAAGTGTGCTGAAAGTCTCAAAAATGTTTTTATAAAGCTTCTCCTTTTCGATTTCTTTAACCTTGTATCCTGTATTTATAAGAGTATTAAGGCACATTTCCTTGATCAGTCTCGAGTTTGACCCGAGTCGTTCAACAATAAAAGACATATTTTCAGGAGGGTTAATCTGTGACAGAAGCCTTAGAAGGACCTTTCCCGCACTTATATTTCCTGAGGCCTTCAGATAATATCTGCCGACCTCCTTCGCGGCAGCCCCTCCAAAACTCAGAAGCACTGAATATGCATCATCTTCAATTCCCTGAACACTAAGGCATTCACATACTTCCTGAATCATATCCGTCATTTTGAATTTCCCGATCAGGAATAGCGCAAGTCTCTTCAAATCAGGTGATTTATCCCTGAGGAGCCTCAGGATTTCTGTAGTATGCGGATATCTGGTTCCTGCAAGGGTCTCCCTTGCATTTTCAGCTTTCGCATATTCATCAAGGGCTGAGGGGGCTTTATGGTGGTCTTTATCGCTTTTAACCTGTTCTTCAATTTTCTCTGCAATTTCTGAAGACTTCTGACGCAGGCTCTCATCAAAATTTGCCGAACCTGCAATTTTCTTCAGGGCAGGTAAGAGGTTTATATCCTTCTTAGTGCTTGAATAAGCAAACAGTTCCTCATAGAACCATTTGTTTTTAATCTCGTCAAGTACTGACAGATCATCGGTCTCCAGGTAATAGAGATTTGACTTGAAAAGTGTTTTCCCCGAATACTTGTTTTTCAGATTTCCCCATTCATTTAAGTCCGGAGCTTCTTTCCTTTTCTGAACGGGGAAAAGATAAAGCCTGTTTCCCATAAACCCGACAGTATTTATTTAACATCTAATTTAAGAAATTATACTCAATTATCATTATCTTATCTGTTTCTTAATCAGTGATAATAATTCTGATAAATTATTATTGACACCGTCAATTATTATTTCCGCCCTGGAATACCATTTTTCGCGTTCAGCAAGCTTTGAAGCTATGTATCCCTGAAGGTCTTTCCTGTCAATCTCCTTCAATAAAGGACGTCCTTCAGATGATCCCTCAAGCCGCTTTTTCAGGCTGGCGGGAGTCATCCTGATATAAATGGTAAGTCCGGAATTCAGCATGAAATTCATATTGTCGCCGAAACATGGAGTGCCTCCCCCCGTCGAAATAACCGTATCTGTCTCATTCTTCAATTCCTGAAGCGCCTTTGTCTCGAGCTTACGGAAATAGGGTTCCCCCTTAAGGGAAAAAATGTCAGGTATCTTCATCCTTTCCATTTTTTGTATCTTTTCATCAAGGTCGATAAATGACCATTTGAGATGAGAAGCGAGTTTCCTGCCAGCGGTGGATTTTCCGCTTCCCATAAATCCTATCAGGAATATTCTGCTGGCCTGGTGCATTACAGCTCTAGTTTCATCTGTGCCGGATCAATATTCTTTTCGGGATGCTTCGGCTCATCATCCTCTTCATCTTCCTTTTCTGAGGTCGATTGCTTTATAACCACCGGCTCAATTTCCTGGATGTTGTCGACCATGAAACTGGTAAGTCGTTTCCCTTTGGCTTTATAACTCTTGACATTTATAAACTCGGCCACTTCAATTATTTCATTCTCCCGGTCTTTATTTTTACCACCGAAATGTATTTCGAACCGGGGATATTCAACTTCAGTGATGCTTAGAAGCTTCGATTCCGGATCTTCATTTATGAAGCAAAGAGGCTTTTCTGATTCCTCAATTGTAAATCTCTTGACATAATAGAATTTCTGCTCTGCATCCCAGTAAATAACCGAATAGACCTTGCCGGAACGAAATTTTTCTATGATAAGGATGTTATCTTCAAAATGGTTCGAAAGATCAAAGCCGGTAACCCTGAAATACCCGTTTTTGCTTATTACAATTATTTTATCATCAGCGCTGAACTCCCCGAGGAATAAGCCCCGGCCGTCAACATTCAGCCTGAATACCGCATCATCGAACCATATCTTCCTTCCCCCGAGAGTTGATAATCCTTTCTCCTTAAGCGCAATCTTATGAACCGGATTCTTTGTAAGGATATTTCCCATTGAGGATTTGCCCTTGATTGCAAGCTGTCCGAAATCAAATTCAAAAACAAGTTTTTTGAGTCTGGCCTTAGGTTTATGATGGATTCTTATTACCTCGGCCTCACCATTCGGATTAGCGCTGAAGTAGATTATCTTCGATCCCGTGGTTCCCCTGGTCAGAGTATATTCCTTATCGCGTGTCAGACCTGAAATCGCACACCTTTTCACATAAACCGGGCCATCTTTCCCGTCCTGGTAAACAATGTTGTAGATCGTGCGTTCGTCATTCTTCAGGAAAACCTGGGCATAAATTATATCATTCCCCACAAAAACTTTATCGTCGACTTTTGTGATCAGGTAACCGCCGTCCTTTTTTATGACAATTATATCATCGATATCAGAACAATCACACACGAATTCGTCCTTCCTCAGCCCTGTGCCAATAAAACCCTCCTTGTAATTAATGTACAATTTGGCATTGATGGCCACAACCTTTGTTGCCAGTATAGTGTCAAAGCTCCTTATCTCGGTCTTCCTTTCCTTTCCTTTTCCGTATTTCTTTTTTATCTGCCGGAAATAATTTATTGCAAACGGAATTATGTTACTGAGATGATTCTTTACTTCTTCCAGTTCTGCTTCGATGCCTTTAATATGCTCATCAGCTTTATTAGCATCATACTTTGATATCCTCTTGATTTTGATTTCAGTAAGAGCGATGATATCTTCGCGCGTCACCTCCCTCAGCAATCTCTTCTTAAACGGTTTCAGACCGTCATCGATAGCTTTTATGACCGACTCCCATGTCTCGCATTCCTCTATATCCCTGTAGATCCGCTCCTCAATGAAGATCTTTTCAAGCGATGACATATGCCACTCTTCGCGAAGCTCATTCTCGCGGATTTCAAGTTCTTGAGTAAGAAGCTTAACTGTATTATCAGCGGAAAAGCGAAGGATATCGCCTGCACCCAGAAAGGCAGGCTTGCTGCCAGTTATAACGCATATATTCGGAGAGATTGAATACTCGCAATCAGTCAGGGCATAGAGGGCGTCGATAGTTTTATCGGGTGAAACCCCGGGCATAAGGTGAATTACTATCTCGACGTTTGCTGAGGTGTTATCATCAATTTTCCTGATCTTGATCTTGCCCTTCTCACTGGATTTGATTATAGATTCAATAAGGCTTGACGTCGTTTTACCAAAAGGTATCTCAGTAATTACAAGAGCTTTCTTATCAACCTTTTCTATTTTTGCCCTGACCTTAACAACTCCGCCCCTCTGACCGTCATTATATCTTGAAATATCGATCATGCCGCCTGTAGGGAAATCGGGATAAAGAATAAATTCTTTACCCTGGAGATAATCAATTGAGGCGTCGATTATTTCGTTGAAGTTATGAGGAAGTATTTTTGAAGCCAGACCGACAGCAATGCCTTCTCCGCCCTGGGCAAGCAGAAGGGGAAATTTTACCGGAAGTGTTACTGGTTCCTTGTTCCTGCCGTCATACGAAAGCTTCCATTCGGTTGTTTTAGGGTTGAACACCACTTCCAGTGCAAATTTTGACAACCTTGCTTCAATATATCTCGGAGCTGCAGCGCCATCGCCGGTCAGAACATTACCCCAGTTTCCCTGAGTATCAATAAGCAGATCCTTCTGTCCCAGCTGAACCAAAGCATCACCTATAGAAGCGTCCCCGTGAGGATGGAACTGCATTGTGTGCCCGATGATGTTTGCCACCTTGTTGTACCGGCCGTCATCCATCCTCTTCATGGAGTGAAGAATGCGCCGCTGAACAGGTTTCAATCCGTCGTTAAGATGCGGCACCGCACGTTCGAGAATTACATACGAAGCATAATCGAGGAACCAGTCCTGGTACATCCCCGACAAAGCCGTAACAGAATGCAAAGCAGCCGGACCAGGAGTAAGTTCACCTTTCCCTTCAGGTTTTTCCAATTCAAGATCCTGATCGTTCATCCCTATAATCGCTTCCTTTTAAACCGTTTAAACTTCTTCCTCTACCAGATCTTCCTCAACCCTCAGATTTTCAATAATAAAATCCTGTCTGTCGGGTGTATTCTTTCCCATATAGAATTCAAGATACCCGTTTACGGCATCGTTTTTCTTCATCCTTACCGGTTCAAGCCGGATATCCTTTCCTATAAAATGCTTGAATTCATCAGGAGAGATTTCACCAAGACCTTTAAACCTGGTTATTTCAGGAGCAGGTCCGAGTACTTTGATTGCTTTTGCCTTTTCATCAGGCGTATAACAATATCTGGTATCCTTCTTGTTCCTTACTCTGAATAGTGGCGTCTGTAGGATATAAACATGTCCCTTTCTGACGAGATCAGGAAAGAACTGAAGGAAGAAAGTCAGGAGGAGGAGCCTGATATGCATACCATCAACATCGGCATCTGTTGCAATAACAACATTGTTGTATCTCAGGTCCTCAATTCCATCCTCAACATTCAAAGCCGACTGGAGGAGATTGAATTCCTCATTTTCATAGACTATCTTCTTTGTCAGGCCATACGAATTGAGTGGTTTTCCCCTGAGACTGAAGACTGCCTGTGTTTCAACATTCCGCGATTTTGTGATAGAGCCGCTGGCAGAATCTCCCTCAGTTATGAAGATTGTGGAATCGAGGTTTCTCGAATCGTTAGTGTTGAAATGGATCCTGCAGTCGCGAAGTTTTTTATTATGAAGGCTTACCTTTTTTGCCCTGTCCCTGGCGAGCTTCTGTATTGAAGATATTGCTTTCCTCTCTTTTTCTGAATCCTGAATCTTCTGAAGAAGGATCCTGGCTGTTTCAGAATTCTTATGCAGATAATCGTCCAGCTGCTTCCTGATGAATTCGCTGATGAAATTCCTGACTGACGGCCCTTCGGGTCCCATATCCTTTGATCCAAGCTTGGTTTTGGTCTGCGATTCGAAGATAGGCTCCTCAACTTTTATGCTGATGGCAGCAATAATAGAGGACCTTATATCAGCCGGCTCATAATCTTTCTTGTAAAAATCACGGACAGTTTTGACAAATGCTTCCCTGAAAGCTATGAGGTGCGATCCTCCCTGTGTTGTATTCTGACCATTTACAAAACTGTAATAATCTTCTCCATATGTCAATCCATGAGTAAAAGCGATCTCGATATCCTCTCCCCTAAGATGAACAATCGGATAGAGTCCCTCCTTGTTCATGTTTTCATTAAGAAGATCAACAAGTCCGTTTTTTGAAAAGAATTTGTTCCCGTTGAAATTGATTACAAGTCCGGCATTCAGGTAAACGTAGTTTTTCAGCATTGAATCCACGTATTCCGATATATAGTAATAATTGCCGAACAAAGCCTCATCAGGCTGGAATATTACCTCAACACCATTCTCTTCGGTGGTTGGCTCCAGGGGAGGATCCTTAATTGTAACTCCGTGAGCGAATTCACTCACCTTGATCTGCCCGTCGCGGATCGACCTGATTATGAACCTGCTCGACAATGCATTAACCGCCTTGACACCAACACCGTTCAATCCCACAGATTTTTTAAATGCTTTTGAATCGTATTTAGCACCTGTGTTCATTTTCGAGACCGCCTCAGTCACTTTTCCCAATGGGATTCCACGGCCATAGTCGCGTACCCTCACCTCATTACCGTTGATCGCTACATCAATTTTCTTGCCGTAACACATCATATATTCATCAACGGCGTTATCCATCACTTCTTTCAGCAGTACATAAATTCCATCATCCTGCGAGGATCCGTCACCCAGCTTCCCAATGTACATACCAGGCCTTAACCGTATATGTTCCCGCCATTCGAGGGTTTTTATATGCTCTTCAGAATATCCGACAACTGTCATTTTTAAGAATTTTGCGCAAATATAGTTATTTAGGCATGGTCTCTCCTGTCAATTTTTCAACAATTGCCACGATTTTTAACCGCTTGAAAAAGGTAAAAAGCGAGGATCGGAAATATTTACCTGATTAATTGACTTTTATACTGGACTATATGCCTGGTTATAAATTGTTAATAAATGATAACAATCAGGCAATACCCATTTGCCTCATCAGTGTGGCCGCATTCATTTTACGGGTAATGCCGTCGCGTAACAGATAGTCAAAGTCTATTTTTTCCCCGTCAATTTCTATCTCAAAGCATTTATTTACAACATTTCCGGGATATTCCGCTTCCATTTCACCCAGAGATATATCGTGAGTGGCAATAAGGCCTGTTCCTCCGAGATCAATCACACGCCTTAGAAATCGTTTTGAACCAAGGCTTTTATCTGTTGAATTTGTTCCTTTCAGTATCTCATCCAGGATAAAAAAGATATCTTCACCTTTTTCCAGTCTTTCCTTCAGGGCTTTAAGCCTTTTAAGCTCCGCATAGAAATATGACTCATTATTGCTGAGGGAGTCCACTGTGCGCATACTTGTGAAAAGCTCTAAAGGCGTAAACCTCATTTTTTCTGCGCATACAGGAGCGCCTGCCATACCCAGAATCATATTTACAGCCACTGTGCGCAGAAATGTACTTTTCCCGGCCATATTGGCACCTGTTATTATAAATACCTGTCCGCGCCGGAGGACTGAGAAATCGTTGCTGACCCTGGTTTCTCTCTTCAGAAGGGGATGCCCAATCCTGAAAGCTTCCAGGACAGGTCCGTCTTTAAGCACCTCCGGAAAAGAATTATCAGGATTGTTAAATGAATAATTTGCAAGGCTGATAAGCCCGTCAGCCTTACCAAGAAGATTGAGCCATACCGGCAGGCTTGATGCTGCCGACCTTCTCCACTTTTCAAGCCTCATGATGCAGTGAAAATCCCACATGAGTAATCCATTGAGAATCAACCCGACAAACAGATTCAACCTGCTGTCAAATGCACTGATTATATTATTAAGTTCCCTTATTTCAGATGCCACGGAACTTTGTCCGGCACATAGTTTTTCCTTTATGGCCGACATGACATCAGACTTAAATTGTTCTTTATCAAAAGAACCGACAAGCTGCTCAAAAGATGAAAGGAAAAGCTGTTTCCTGGAAACCATGGCGTGTATCCTGTTGCTCTTTTTCAGGAACCGACCAATCAGGGAAAGGTTGAAAACATACAGAATCAGAAAAATCATAAACGGAAGAACTCCTGCAAATACAAGAAAGAGTGTAATGATTGCAGCAAGAGGTAAAACACCGGATGAAATCCTCATAAGCGGAGATGAATAGGAATCATCACTTTCATTCAGCCATTCACGCAGGCTTTTAATTTCTTCATCATTCAATGGTTTATCAAGCCCGAAGGCCATGAATTGTTGTCGCCAGGCCAGCTTCCCTGCAAGCTCCCCGACAGCATCCTGTCTTTCGTTTATCTCTTTCCTCAAATCATATGGTTTGGACAGCCATCCGGCGAGCTGGGATCTGCCAGAACCTGTAACTGTCCGGTTAAGGTATCTGAATAATGAATCTTCACCGAAAAGATCAATATCGCCAGAAAAATCATGCTTTGCATCTAAAAGGTCAGATCCCCCGTCAAATGCAGAATAATCACCATCAAGGCCATTGATCTCATTGTCATTAACTTTGATCAGGTTTTTTGTGATAGTTATTTTACCGGAATAGTCCTCAAATTTTTTTATAAGAAAAAGGAAGAAAATGATGCTGGTCACCAGAGCAATTATTCCTCCAATTAATGTGTGACTGAATGCAATTACTGATAGAATGCCTCCCGCGATGAATACAATAAGTCGGAATAGTGAAATTAGCAGTTGCTGTTTCTTAAATACTGCAAGAAGAGCTTCATTCTCCTGCTTCAGATCCGTGTAAGTTTTTCTGATATCCCCCTGGTTCATATTATAGTATCATTGCTTCAACTTTGAAAACTGATTTCTTTCTGTAGTAATCCGACTTCCGCAGATCAAAATTCCATGTCCATTCCTCTTTTAGCTTTGATACAGGAAGATCCGTTAACACAGAAGGATTTTCAGCGGTATTGCCGGAATTGTCTGTGATAATTTCTGAAATGTCCGTGATAAGCACTGATTTATGTTTTTTCAGGAATGAGATATGTTTTAACTGAACCTCTTTTCTGAACCGCTGAAAACCTTCTTCATTTTTCACAGATCTTTTTTTGATGAATTCAAGAGGCAGGTCTTCAAGCTGAGTGAGTATATTAAGCGATATCACCATTCCCGGATCAAACTGAGGCTGGTATTCAAATATCCTTATTTCATCAAGGGACCGGAGCTTGTTAAAAAATAAACGGCGCCTTGTTTTCTGCCAGACTTCGCCTATCAATCCGCCGGAAACATCTTCTTCCCTCAGGATAACTTTTTTAAGATGTGCTGCCTGTTCCTTCACTTCAGGAGGATGAACAATATCGACCAGGTTAATTTCTTCAACTGCATCATTCATTTCTTTCAATGGGAGATCGAGCAACCAACCGCTGCCGAGAACAGTCACTTTTAAAGGCTTGTAAAAATCGAGCGCTTTCAGAATAAAATTTCTGCAGTTCTTCAAGTGGCTGTTCCAGCTTCCCTCCTCATCAAGGTGATGATATATCAGCCCGCGCTGATAGTTATAATAACCCATCCTGTTAAGGATCGTCCGGGATGACAGGTTGTGCGCCATTTTTTTTATTTGCCACGTAATTCTTTAAGGGCTCCAGTCATAAAATTACTGAAATTCTGTGAGAGAACATATGGATCATCAGTGTTAAACGACTCAGGCATTACCGGGTCAAACACTTTGATCCTTATTTTGTGGCCGGTAGTGAATATCATCCCGTGCTTGGGAAGTACTCCGCCTGATCCGTCAAGGACAATTGGAAGTATTGGTATATTAGCATTTATGGCCAGCTGAAATGCGCCTCTCTTGAAAAATCCAATCTCACAGTCGGCAGACCTTGTTCCTTCAGGGAACATCATTATTGAAGTTCCCCCTTTCAGGCACCGAAATGATTTCACCATCATCTCTTCCTTGCTCTCGTCGTTTCCTCTGTCAATTATTATGTAACCTGCCATCCTGATATACCACCCCAGCACGGGAGCTTTCATGTTTTCGATCTTTGAGATCCATTTGAGCCTGTAGCGAAGGCAGTTTATCAGAAGAATATCGAGTATTGACTGATGATTGGAAATAATTACAAAGGGAGTGTCCATTAATCCTTTCTCCCTCCCTTCAATCCTGATTTTCCAGATTGGCAGAAGCCATACAAGAATCCGGCTTTGCCAGTTCAAAATCCAGTGAATGATTTCCCTATCCCTGTCAAATGGCAGAACCAGGAGCCAGATTACAAATGTTAACGGGAAAAACAGCAGCATGTAAACTATGCCAACAAACCAGACTACTAATGATTTAAGAACATCCATAACAAATAATTATTGCCTTCTGTCTCTCTGCGTTCCTCTGTGTTAGTTTTGCCCCCAACCCCCTAAAGCCTACCTGCCGGTAGGCAGGGGGGCTAATTATCAAACGGATTAATTGCCCCCCTTCAGGGAGAATGGGGGGTGATTTCTATACAGACGACGTTAGAGACTATAAATATTTTTTAGAAGAAATTGTATATATCAAATCCCTGCTTAAAGATATTCTCTTTTCTGAATAGATACTGCAAATCTTCGACCATATGCCTGCAACCGATAAGCTTATTTCCAGCCTGTTCAAGTTCCCCGGAACCCTTTATTTCAATCTTTCTTATGATCCCGTCCATAACATGCAGGCTGCAAAAAGAAACCGTCCTGTTGTATTCAAAGCTGGTTTTGAAATGATATTCGGGACCATAAGCATAGTTCCATTCCCAGGTTCTGTATTTTGTTTCAGCCAGGGATTTTATTTCCTCAATTTCCTTATCAGAAAGATCAATTACTCCGGATCCCGGACTGTTATTCAAAAACCAGTCCAACATCAGGAGTCTGAACTCATGAATTGTATCAAAATGACTATCAGTGTTTTTTAATACTCTGGCCAGGTTAGTTACTGCAGAGGGGTTTGAGCTCACTGCTCTGGTTTCGTATTTCGAAGTATCTTTTCTTATTGCACCACTCATCAGTTCAAGATCACTATCAAATAGCAATGTCCCGTGATGCAGTACCCTGTTTCTGTATACATGCTCGGCATTACCCGATATTTTGAGTCCTCCGGCCTTAAGGTCATTTTTACCTTCAAATTTCGCATCAACGCCGATTGATGCTAAAAAGCCAATCACCGGAAGAGTGTACTTTCTGAAGTCTATCTGCTTTCCCTCATTGCTGTTCAGGATGAAGGTGAAGTTCAGGTTTCCGGTATCGTGAAATACGGTTCCTCCCCCGGAAATTCTCCTGATCACAGGTATATTACATTCCGTAATAAATTTCGTGTTGGTTTCCCTGTGGGCTGACTGGTGCTTCCCGATTATTACCGATTTGTCATTTATCCCCAGGATAAGATATTCCCCACTTCTGTTTTTAAGCAGATATTCATCAACTGCGAGATTAAAAAAGGGGTCGGTGGAAGTGAGTGAGAGGCAAAGCATTTTCCAGGTGAATAGTCGGGCGCGGATTTATAATCCCTGCCCGTTGTCAGGGTCCGGCACGGATTGCAAATCAGTGCCAGCCTCTTTTTTCTTAAGAATCAGCTTATCGGCCAGTTCATATAATTTATAAACTCCCCATCCTATCAATATTCCAAGGAGAGCTCCGCCAAGGACGTCCCCGGGATAATGAACTCCGAGGTAAATCCTGCTGTAGCTGACGACTGCTGCCCAGATAATGATAAAGAGTGAGTACCAGCTATTCCTGATGAGCAGTAAGCTGAGGAGTGCAACAGAAAAAGAGTTTGCTGCATGGGAAGAAACAAATCCGTACATACCGCCGCACTTCCCGTTAACCATATGCACGAGTCCCTGAAGTGATGATTCATGACACGGTCGTGGCCGGTCAAATGCATTTTTAATAAAAACCGATATCTGGTCTGATAACACAACAGCAAGAATTATAAACAGTATGATTACCCAGAATCTCTTTTTATACCTTATCCCCAGAAAAAAGAGTATGGCAAGGTACATTGGGATCCAAACCGCCACCAGACTCATGAAGTTCATCACTACATCCCAGAACGGGGAGTTGACAGAGTTAAAAAAAAGGAAAAGCCGGTGATCAAGTTGTCCGACCATAATTTTTAATAATTATTAAGAACTTTCCAGATCATATCCTTCAGGGTGCTTATCCCGTCTCCTGTAACTGAAGAGAAAAAGGCACGAGAGACGTCGGGCAGTTCTTTTCTGATTTCATTCTTGAGTTCCTCGTCGAGCAGATCTGATTTCGAGATCCCCAGAAGCCGTTTTTTATCAAGCAATTCGGGGTTATACATTTTCAGCTCATTCACAAGGATCTCATATTCTTCCTGAATATTTTTACTGTCGGCCGGAACAATAAAAAGGAGCATTGAGTTTCGTTCAATATGCCTGAGGAATCTTATTCCCAGTCCCTTTCCCTCATGTGCGCCTTCAATGATCCCTGGAATATCAGCCATGACAAAGGATTTATCATCCCTGTATGATACAATCCCAAGGTTAGGCACAAGTGTAGTAAACGGATAGTCTGCAATTTTAGGTTTTGCAGCTGATACTACAGACAGAAGGGTTGATTTTCCTGCATTTGGAAATCCGACCAGTCCCACATCTGCAAGTATTTTAAGCTCCAGTATAAATGCCTCCTCAATGCCCCGCTCTCCGGGCTGGGCATACCGGGGGGTCTGGTTTGTCGATGATTTGAAGTGGGTATTTCCCTGGCCGCCGCGCCCTCCCCTGACAAGGATCTTTTCATCAGCATGGTCAGTAATCTCAAAGAGGATCTCATCTGTGTTCTCATTCCTGGCTATGGTACCCAGTGGTACCTCAACAATCACATCACCTCCGTCGGCTCCTGTTGATTGCTGTGCACCTCCTGCTTCTCCGTTCCCCGCGAAAATATGTCGTCTGTATCTCAGATGAAGCAGGGTCCACATCTGATTGTTACCCTTGAGAATTATATGGCCTCCCCTTCCCCCGTCACCACCGTCAGGGCCTCCCTTCGGAATGAATTTCTCCCTCCGGAGATGGGCGGAGCCCGGCCCTCCATTGCCTGACCGGCAATAGATCTTTACATAATCAACGAAGTTCGATCCTGGCATTTTTAAATATTGTTAGAATCCTCTAAAAAGAGCCCTATTCCCCCATTCTCGTCCTCTCCCACTCCTCTTAAAGAAGCTTTTTGATATACCCACTAAGACGTTCGAAGATATTTTCTATTGATCCCATTCCGTTAACGGGCTGATAGATACCTCTTTCCCGGCAGAACTCAATTATAGGCTCGGTTTTGGCTTTGTAAACATCGATCCTGTTTTCAATAACTGCATGATTCTTATCGTCGGGGCGGCCAGACTGTTCTGCCCTAAGGACCAGCCGTTTAACCAGTTCGTCGTGATCTACATCAAGGACGAGCATGCTGTCGATCTTCATCTTACGCCCATTAAGCATTTTTTCAAGTGCTTCGGTCTGGGCAACAGTACGGGGGAAACCGTCAAAAAGAAACCCTGATGATCCTTTAGTACTGTCGATCCTGGCCGCGATCATTTCGATAACGACCTCATCAGGGACCAGCTCGCCTTTCGACATTATTGAACTCATCTTTTTACCAAGCTCTGTTCCGGCTGCAATTTCAGCACGCAGCATGTCACCGGTCGACAGGTGAGTAAGATTGAATTTCTCAGCCAGTCTTACTGACTGTGTTCCCTTGCCTGATCCGGGAGGGCCAAAAATCAGAAAATTAACCATAAGAAAATAATTTTAAAGCATTAATGTATAAACCGACGGGAGGTTACGTCCTTCACCGTTATAGTCGAGGCCGTAACCCACTACAAAATCATTTGGTATTTCGAATCCGATATAATCAATATGAATCTCCTTCCGGTAAGCTTCAGGCTTCAGAAGCAGTGTGACAATTCTGATTTCCCTTGCATCCCTGATAATAAGATTATCAACTGTATGCTCCAGTGTAACACCTGTATCTACAATGTCTTCTATTACAATAACTGATTTGTCTTTCAGATCCTCGTTCCATCCGATGAGTTCCTTTATTTCTCCTGATGAGGATGTACCTGTATAGGATGCAAGCTTAATAAATGTTATCCTTGCTCTGATATCAAGCCTCCTGAAGAGATCAGCTGCAAATATGAAGGCACCGTTGAGAACACCTATGCAGATCACATCTTTCCCTTCATAATCCTTGTTGATCTGGCTGGCAAGTTCATTTATTCTTTCCTGAATAGCGTGTTCAGGGATAAATTCCCTGAACCTTTTATCAAGGATCTGTACTTCTTTCATACCCATAGTTTTTGAATAAAGAACGCCTGCGAAAATATGAAAATAATAGCTTATTTTTGTCCTTATCAGGAAGTTAAATTAAAATATTTTATATGGAACCAGTTGTAAGCATAATAATGGGAAGCACATCGGATATGCCTGTGATGGAGAAAGCTGCCCAGGTATTGAACGAATTCAGGATACCTTTTGAGATCAATGCACTGTCGGCACACAGGACTCCTGAAGAGGTCGGGAAATTTGCCAGGGGTGCTGCAGAGAGAGGGATCAAGGTAATTATTGCTGCCGCAGGGATGGCTGCTCATTTACCGGGAGTTATAGCTGCAATGACACCTCTTCCGGTGATCGGCGTGCCAATAAAAGCTTCTCTCGAAGGACTCGATTCAATTTTTTCAATACTTCAGATGCCTCCCGGAATACCGGTGGCCACAGTTGGCGTCAATGCTGCGCAGAATGCCGGAATACTTGCAGCCCAGATCATCGGGGCTGGTGACAGTGTAGTAATGAAGGAAGTCATAAAATACAAAGAAGGGCTGAAGAAGAAGATTGTGGAGGCTAATGAGGAACTGAAGAAGATTAAGTATCCCTACAAAACTAATTGATTTCTTTTGTGTGTAACTAGCTTCTTACCCCCAACCCCCCAATATAGGGGGGCTTAAAAAGAAATACGGATTTAAAGTCCCCCCTGGGGGATTTAGGGGTAAACTCCTGAGAAGCCACAAAGGGACACTAAGAGCTAAAAAAAATTAATTGATTCTGGTGACAGGATCATTTTTTTTTATATATTAGTAGTATAATTTGAAACAATTTTGTACTCGCTGCACAAAATAACTGTTTCGGTTTTATTTATTTTTCTCTTTTCTTCAGCCTCCGGCATTGATCCTTTTTTTACTGCGGCCGGCGCTGCAGAAGCGGGGACGAGCTTTTCATGCGTTATGGGACCTGGTTTCTGGTCATCATTTCACAACCAGGCATTGCTCCCGTTCAGAACTTCAGCCTCATTGGGTTTCAACTACCAGAACAGATTCAATATAAGCGAGCTCGGAACAAGATCCGCAGGACTTGTCGTTCCCGCAGGGAAGGCAGGGCTGGGAGCAATCTACAGCAATTTCGGGTATAAGGATTTCATGCGCCACTCAGCGGGGCTTGCCTGCGGATTAAAGTTATCGGAAAAGATTTCAGGAGGAATCCAGGCTGATTTCTTCTATGAAAAGACAGCAGGAGAATATCATGAAAGAAGGTCACTGAGCTTCGAAGCAGGACTCCTGATTATTCCTTCTGAAAAAATCAGGATTGGATTTCACATTTTCAATCCGATACCAAATTCATTGAGGAAAAACTATCTGCCTTCATCCATCAGGGCAGGAGCAGGCATCTGGCTGAGCAAAGCACTTTTTGCATGTGCTGAGGCGGAAATGAGCACCGGAGGAAATCTGAACCTTAAAACAGGGTTTGAATACGAACCTTCGAAATTTATTAAGTTAAGAGGTGGGTTCTGCAGTGAAAATAATTCATTCAGTTTCGGGGTCGGATATGAAATGAAATTCGTGCAACTCGATATTGGCTTTGCAACTCACGACAGGCTGGGAGTAACTTCATCCGCATCGCTGATATTCCAGATAAAATGAAATTAAAAGTAAAAGAAAAATCAAAGAAAAATCAAAAGAAAAATCCATTAACCGCAAAGTACACAAAGCTGTCGCAAAGATCGCAAAGGTCAATAGAATAAAACATAATAAATAGACTAAAAGTAATGAATGAAGATGAGCTTTCTAATAGGATAATAGGTTTAGCAATTGAGGTACATCAGTCTTTAGGACCCGGATTGCTGGAAAGTGCTTATAAAGAATGTCTTTTCTACAGCCTTGTAAAAGAAGGTTTTGCGGTTAAAAAGGAATTCATAAAATATTTAATAATATTTTATCTTATATCCTTCAATTCTTCAATGGTTGTTAACTTATCAGCCCAGGAAGGAAAAATATCAGACATAATAGCTTCAATTGCAGAAGAGCTTGCAGATGATGAAACTGATCCGGAAGCCGCTGCCGTCTATGCTGAAAAACTGTATGACCTGACTGAAAAGCCAGTCAGGATAAATTATGCCGATGAATCAGAATTATCCCGTATTTTCTTTCTTACCGACTTCCAGGTCAAAGCACTTGCAGAATATATCCATTCAACCGGTAAGATAATCTCACTGTATGAAATTGCTGCTGTCTCCGGTTTCGACCGTGACCTTACACAAATGATTACCCCATTTATATCGCTTGATACTGAAAAGACAGCTAGTTCTGAACCGGTCCGGTTCAGAACTAACTTACTCACAAGTTTTTCAGCAAGGTTCCCTGCTTCAGCAACATCCTCAGCTGGTCCGCCCTGGAAATCATTAACCAGGTATAAATTTACGGCCGGAAGGGTTTCAGGAGGTCTAACTGCTGAAAAAGACGCAGGTGAAAAACTGCTTTCCGGAAAACCACCACTTCCCGATTTTTTATCAGCAAACATTGCATGGACAGGCAAAGGGATCGTCAGAAAAGTAATTGCAGGTGATATCGGAGCACGATTCGGGATGGGAACAAGCATTAATACAGGCCTGAGGACGGGCCTTTCACTTACTCAATCGGGATATTTATCGGGTGGTGATGAGATAAAACCTTACACTTCAACAGATGAGAACATATTTTTCAGGGGAGTTGCCACTCAGTTTCAAATAAGAAAAACAAGTCTCTCTTTCTTATATTCAATAAACAGGATTGATGCCAGCATCGATACTGCAATTAATGGATCAGAACCGTTCATCGAAACATTCCAGAGGTCCGGATTGCATAATAATGCCTCATCGCTTGAGAAAAAAGATGCCGTTTCCGAATATTGCTACATAATAAACCTTTGTACCGATTTTAAATCCTTCAGAACAGGCATTTTATGGACGGAAAGCAGGTTTTCTCTTCCTGTAACAAATACTGACCCTCGGCCTGAAGATATTTATGATTTTGAAGGGACCGCAAGTATAACGGCCACAGGTTACTATAAGGCCATTCTTGGTAAGATGTTATTTTATGGCGAGGTTTCCTCAAACCTGAACCAGAAACTTGCGATTGTCGAGGGAGTCTCATTCCGCCCTTCCGACAGATTGTCGCTGAATCTGTTGTACAGAGATTATGATCCGGGCTACACTAGCTTTCATGGAAAAGGGCTTTTCAGCACTTCAGCGGGTGACAATGTCAGGGGAGTATTCGGGAATTTCACCTTTGAGGCAGCCAGGCATTTGTTCATCAGTGCAGGATGTGACCTGCGGTTCTACCCATGGCTTAAATACAGGTGTAGTGCTCCCTCGGCAGCAGTAAGCAGGGAAGTGAGAATAAAATATCTTTCATCTGATAAATTAACTTTTGAAGCAGTCTTTAATCACCGGCAATCAATGTTAAACCGGGAAGAAACTGATGGAATAAAGAAACAGGAGAATTTTGCCGGCAGTTTAATAAAAGGTTCGGTCAGGTATTCCCCGCAGGAAAATCTGACACTGATGACACGAATTGATTATAAGGTCACCAGGCCTGGGAGAGGGCATGGTATGCTGCTTTTACAGGATTTGAGCTACAAGTTTGGGAAAATCCCCCTGTCAGTATGGTTCAGGTATTGCATTTTTAAAACAGACAGCTGGGATTCAAGACTTTATACCTATGAAAATGACCTTCTATACAGCTTTAGCATTCCTGCATTGTCGGGTGAGGGCAACAGGACCTATTTAATGGTTGACTGGAGAGCAGGAAAATTCCTCGACCTACGGATCAAATACGGGATAACTGAACTCCGGAAGGACAACTATTCGTGCATCGAAACAGAAGAATTAAAAGTACAGGCCAGGATCTGGTTCTAAACAAGCATCAGGTACCTGGTAACAACTTCTGTTTATTCTCTTTTAATCTTAATATCCCTGATATTCAGCTGAAGGTTCCTGTTACCCCTGAACTCATTCATCTCGATTGAGTAGCAGATATCTATCGGGTTACCTCCCTTGATGTATTCAAAATGCTCTGCCTGGCTGAAGGCAATAGCTGGGAAAATTTTCCGGCCTGTCGATTCGTGGCAAAGATCCAGCTTCAGGTGTTCGCCGCTTGAGCCTACCATCTTCGCCGTTCCGGCATCAAAAACATTTCTTGAAACGAAGACAGGAGACATGTTCTCAGGTCCGAAAGGCTGGAACTTATTCAGGAAATTGAAGAATTCCTCACTTATTTCTCCAAATGAAAGTTCGGAATCAACGAAAACTCTCGGAACAAGTTGTTCTTCTGTGATCGTATCGTTCACATACTGTTCAAAACGTTCCATGAATGGCCTGATGTTCTCCTTCTTCAGAGTAAGCCCGGCAGCAAACATGTGGCCGCCAAAGCTTTCGAGCAGATCACTGCAAGCCTCAATTGCCTGGTAAAGATCATATCCCTGTACGGAACGTGCCGAACCTGTTGCAAAGCCATTTGATTCAGTCAGTATAACTGTAGGCCGGTAATATGTTTCGATAAGCCGTGAAGCAACAATTCCGATTACACCTTTTTTCCAGGAGGGATTAAAAAGGACTGTAGTCTTGGCATTTACAGTCCTCAGGTCCTCGGAGATCATACGCATTGCTTCGGTAGTTATTGAGCGGTCGACATTTCGCCGTTCAATATTGAAACTGTTTATCTCCTTGCTTATTCCGGCAGCTATTTTTATGTCGCTTTCGACAAGCAGTTCAACAACCTTGCTCCCTGTCTCCATACGTCCGGCTGCATTTATCCGCGGGCCGATCTTAAATACAACATCCTCAATAGTCATGGCCCGGTTCACTTCCGCTTCGCGGATTATTTCTTTAAGTCCTGTACCCGGTGATTCATTCAGCTGTTTCAGTCCGAAGTAGGCAAGCACCCTGTTTTCTCCGGTAAGAGGTACAATATCGGAAGCAATGCTTACCGCCACAAGATCGAGATAACCGGCAATCTTGCTGAAGGGTATTCCATGAACCCTTGAATAAGCCTGCACAAGTTTAAATCCCACGCCGCATCCCGAGAGTTCCTTAAAAGGGTAGTTGCATCCGGGCTGTTTGGGATCGAGCACAGCAACCGCTTTTGGGATCTCATCACCGGGGTAATGATGGTCACAAACAATTACATCAATGCCTTTTGACCTGGCATATTTTACCTTTTCGACAGCTTTAATTCCGCAGTCAAGGGTGATCATAACCTTGAAATTATTCTGAAATGCATAATCTATCCCCACGAACGAAACCCCGTAGCCCTCCTTGTACCTGTCGGGTATGTAATATTCAACACTGGAAAACTGTTCTTTCAGGAATGAGTACATCAAAGCAACGGCAGTTGTGCCGTCAACATCGTAATCTCCATATACAAGGATCTTTTCGTTCTTTTTGATCGCAGCCGATATCCTCTCAACCGCGATATTCATATCTTTCATCATGAAAGGATCATGAAGATAACCCAGGTCCGGCTCAAAAAAGGCCAGGGCCTCTTCCGGCGATGTAATGTTTCTCTGAACCATCAGATTAGCAAGAGCTTCCGATATTTTAAGAGCACCTGCAAGCTGCCTGACAACTGCTGAATCACCCTTCTCCTTAATCACCCATCTCTTTTCCATCCTTCTGTTAATTAATCCATTTCAGGTCAAAAGCTTTCTGAAGGTTATTCTTAACCATCTCTTTGACAGATTCAAAATCCTGTTTAAAGCCAAGTTCCTTTTCAAGTGATGTCACTCCCTTATCAGTGAATCCGCACGGGTTAATAAAATTAAAATAGGTCAGATCAGTATTTACATTGAAAGCAAAGCCGTGCATCGTAACATATCTGCTTGCCCTGACCCCGATAGCGCATATTTTACGTGCTTTACCTTTTTTATCAGTATCAAGCCAAACCCCGGTTGCCCCGTCAAGCCTTGATCCGGGAATGCCAAATTGCGAAACGGTCGAAATAATTGCTTCTTCAAGCCTGTTAATATACTCTTTCAGACTGACTTTTAACTTCTCAAGATCAAAGATCGGATACCCGACTATCTGTCCGGGACCATGATAAGTAATGTCACCTCCCCTGTTGGTTCTGAAAAATTTTGCATCCTTTGTCTGAAGCTGGATATGATCTATCAGCAGATTGTTCTCCGATCCGCTTTTACCAAGTGTGTAAACATGCGGATGCTCAACAAAAATCAACGTTCCGGAGTCAGAATTTTCCTCATGGGAATTACTCAGATGTTCATTCAGTTTATTCCCGACAAGCCTTCCGAAGATTTTCTCCTGCATCTCCCAGACCTCTTTGTAATCTCTTACTCCAATATCTTGATATAAAACACTATAGCTCAATTCCTGCCAAGTCTGTTAATTATGACAATATAGTCATTTTAATCCAACCGCGATGTGTTTTTCAGCATGAAAAGATGATCGAACAAGAGGATGGCACTCCACCATTTCAAATCCCTCTTCATAAGCCATTTTTTTATATTCCTCAAATTTCTCAGGACTGATAAAACCCACTGCCTTCATATGGTTCAGTGTTGGCTGGAGGTACTGTCCAACTGTCAGAATCCTGCAGCCTGAAGCAAACAGATCATGCAGAGTATCTTTCACCTCACTTTCATTTTCTCCGAGCCCGACCATAAATCCGGATTTGGTCCTCATCTCCTTCCCTGAGATGTATCTCAGTACACTCAGACTTGTCTCATATTTAGCTTTCGTCCTGATCAGAGGAGTCAACCGCCGGACCGTTTCTATATTATGGGAAATAACATCTGGTCCTGCTTCAATTACACGCTGTATATTTTCTGCCCTGCCGTCAAAATCGGGAATTAAAGTTTCAATTGTTATTCCGGGATTTATTTCCTTTATTGTTCTGACGGTATCGGCCCAGAATGAAGAACCCCGGTCAGGAAGATCATCCCTGTCGACTGATGTTATAACACAATGCTTAAGCTGAAGCGTTCTGAGCGATTCAGCAAGCCGGAGCGGTTCTTCCCGATCGGGTGGAAGAGGCTTTCCGGTTTGAGTTGCACAGAATTTGCAAGCACGGGTGCATATATCTCCCAGGATCATAAAAGTTGCGGTTCCTGCATTCCAGCATTCTCCGATATTCGGACAATTTCCGCTTGTGCAGATTGTATGAAGGTGATTATTATCTATCAGACGCTTTACTCTGGAATAATTCTCCCCGCTTGCTCTCTGCATTTTAAGCCATCCCGGTAATCTTCTCCCCGTTTGCATATAAGAATTTGTGAATTGACAAAAGTACTAAAAAATCTTAAGGTCTTTGTATCACTTTGTGTCACTCTGTGAATTCTGTTTGTACCTCTTTGCAGGTACTTTTTTGTTTCACAAAGATCCACAGAAAAGCACAGAGAAATACAGAGTGAAAACATCGAATCTTAAAAAAAACTATATTTGTTAACTGACAAAACCTTTTTGAAAAAACTAAAAACAACATAATATGGCTGAGAACGATTTCAAATTAAACCACAACTACAAGACTGTTATTGGTGATTTTCCAAAAGTCGGCATTCGACCGGTGATTGACGGACGAGAAAGAGGTGTCAGGGAATCCCTTGAAACCCAGACAATGAATATGGCAAAGGCTGCAGCTGATCTGATCAGGAAGAACCTTAAATACCCTGACGGAAAGCCAGTCGATTGTGTAATTTCCGATACCTGCATCGGCGGGGTTGCAGAGGCGGCATCTTCCGCAGAGAAATTCCGAAAATCTGGCGTAGGCGTCAGTCTTACAGTTACACCATGCTGGTGTTACGGCAGCGAGACTATTGATATGGATTCCGTTACACCCAAAGCCATCTGGGGATTTAACGGAACCGAAAGGCCGGGAGCAGTATATCTTGCTGCTGCACTTGCAGGCCATGCCATGAAGGGATTGCCCGCATTCGGAATATATGGCCGCGATGTACAGGACATGGATGATAAGTCAATCCCCGGCGACGTAAGTGAAAAAATACTGAGGTTTGTGAAGGCCGGGTTATCCACAGCATTCATGAAAGGGAAATCATACCTGTCAATGGGATCTGTATCAATGGGTATTGCAGGCTCGATAGTACGGGAAGACTTCTTTCAGGAATACCTTGGCATGCGTAATGAATATGTCGATATGAGTGAATTCAGCAGAAGGCTGAATGAGGATATCTTTGATAAGGAAGAATTCAAAAAAGCCCTGGCCTGGACAAATAAATATTGCAGGGAAGGGGTTGATCTTAACGCAAAACCATCTTCAAGGACAAGGAAGGACAAAGAATGGGAGATAGTAGTAAAGATGGCCATTATTGCCCGTGATCTGATGGTAGGAAATCCGAAGCTCAAAAAACTCGGATTCGGCGAAGAGTCAAATGGGCATAATGCTCTGTTATCGGGGTTCCAGGGACAGCGTCAATGGACCGATCATATGCCTAATGGTGACTTTCTTGAAGCCATCCTGTGTTCTTCTTTTGACTGGAACGGGATAAGGCCGCCCTACCTGGTAGCAACAGAAAATGACGCGATGAACGGAGTGCCCATGTTATTCGGATATCTTCTGACCAATACAGCACAAATGTTCTCTGATATCCGCACATACTGGAGCCCTGAGGCAATAAGAAGAGTGACAAAGATAAAACCCGAAGGACTTGCTGCAAATGGAATTATTCATCTTATAAATTCGGGAGCATCAGCACTTGATTTTTCCGGTAAGCAGACAATAAAAGGAGAAGCTTGCATCAAGCCTTTCTGGGAGATAACAGGAAAAGATGCCACCGAGTGTCTTAAAGCAACAATCTGGTCTCCGGCAAGCACGGGCTATTTCAGGGGAGGTGGCTTCTCATCGCAGTTCACAACAAGAGATGTAATGCCTGTAACAATCTCCAGGGTAAACCTGGTAAAAGGAATCGGACCGGTCCTACAGCTTGCCGAAGGATGGACTGTTGATCTTCCTGAAAAAATGAATAAGATACTCACCGACAGAACTGATCCGGGATGGCCTACTACATGGTTTGCACCAAGGCTTACAGGACAGGGGCCGTTTAAGGATGTCTATTCGGTAATGGCTAACTGGGGAGCAAACCATTCTGCTTCAAGTTACGGCCATATTGGGGCTGATCTGATTACTTTGGCTTCAATATTGAGAATACCGGTGTGTCTGCATAATGTCCCGGAAGCTCAGGTTTTCAGACCAAGCTCCTGGAATGCATTCGGAATGGATAAGGAAGGAGCTGATTACAGGGCATGCCTGACTTACGGGCCATTATACAGGTGATAAAGAAATAACATAGCATTTGATTCCAGTTGGAAATAAAACATTAAAAACTAACGCTTTAGAAAAAAATGGAAACAACTTCCGAAGACAGGAAAATTGAAATAGGTCCTGAAATCCTTGATCATCTCAATTCCACCAGAAAATGGACCACATTTCTTGCAATTCTCGGATTTATTTTTCTTGGATTGCTTCTCATTGCCGGTCTGGCTACAAGTGTTTTTCTTACAACATTCAAGACAACTGAAGCCAATATAGGAATACCTGAATCGCTGATGATCCTATTATTTATTATTATCGGATTCATCTATTTTTTTCCGGTATTCTTTCTTTTACGGTTTTCCCGGAATACACGAGATGCTATTCAAAACCTTGATAAGCAGAAGCTTCAGAAAGGATTCAGGAACCTGAGGCTCTATTTCACCTATATTGGAGTTTTGGTAATTGTTGTTCTCACAATCTATGTAGTGGCATTGCTGTTCGCCGGGGCATCAATGTCATTCCTGAAAGGCATGTGATTTATGTCGCGTGATATAGTAATTGTATTTGATTGCGGAGCAACTAATGTAAGGGCCATTGCCATTAACAGCAGGGGCGAGATCCTTGCTTCCGGGTCTTCCACAAATAACCCGCAGCCCGATCCTTTTTATCCTGAATACAGGATATGGGATACCAGGGAAATATGGGATAAAATGTGCCTGTTGTCGCGCAAAGTAATCAGCCGGATCGACCCTTCACAGATATTGGGTGTTACAGTCACTACCTTTGGTGTCGACGGCACCCTGTTCGATAAGCACGGACAAATGCTTTATCCTGTAATATCATGGCAATGTGAAAGGACAAAGCAGGTTATGGCTGATATTGCCAAATATATTGCTCTGGAGGACTTGTATAAAGAGAATGGCGTTCTGCCTTATAATTTCAATACAATAAATAAGCTGATCTGGCTTAAAGAGAACAGGCCGGAGCTGATCGGAAAAAGCTTCAGGTTTCTTTTCATGCCTTCAATTTTCTCATTTTATCTGACCGGCGAAATGGTAAATGATATAACAATGGCCGGGACATCGATGATGACAAGCCTTGCCTCGAGGCAATTTTCAGAGAATATTTTCAGAAGGACAGGATTACCTGAAGAGTTGATGGGATCGGTTGCAGAAGCCGGATCGGTCTTTGGAGAAGTTACTTTAAAAGCGGCCGGAGAAACATCAATACCAATTCATACACCCGTCATCGCAACCGGACATGACACACAGTTTGCCATTTTCGGATCAGGTGCAGGGAAGAATCAACCGGTTTTGAGTTCAGGCACATGGGAAATATTTATGGTAAGAGCTGAAGACTATAAAACCGGAGCGGAACAGTTTGATCTTGGAATTACGACTGAACTGGATTCGAGGCCCGGCCTGTTCAATATCGGCAACCAGTGGATAGCTTCCGGAGTCATTGAATGGGCCCGGCGGAACCTTTACAACGATATAAAGGATGACGTTTTTGAAAAAATGATCGCCGGCGCTGAACAGGTTCCTCCCGGCTGTAACGGGGTCAGGGTTATTCCAAAGTTTTACGAGGAGATGAGCGGCAAACCGGGAGGACAGATACTTGGACTTACAATGGAATCTACCAGGGATGAGATTTTCAGGGCAATCCTGGAGGCTTTGTCTGAAAGACTGGCTGAAGGGAAAAGAGCCCTTGAAAATGCAGGCGGATTCAAAGCTGACAGCATTTTATGTGTTGGCGGAGGGTCAAAAAACAGGCTCTGGAACAAATTAAGAGCTCATTATACAGGTGTTCCGTTAAAAATCATCAGCCAGAAGGAAACAACTGTTCTCGGAGCTTCACTCTTCGTTCAGGCTGCATGCGGTAATTTTTCCTCACCCGAAGAGGCAAGAGGAGTCATTGATTATAAAAATGAAATAATAGAACCGGAATAGCCTCCCAGTAACCCCAAAGGTGGTAAAAAAGTAAGTTGCTATAAACATTATCAACATATAATCTGTTAGTTGTAAAAATAAATATAAAATGGAGATTGCATATTTTAACGGAACATATATCCCTAAAGAGGAAGTCAGGATCAGTCCTGATGACCGTGGATTTCTTTTCGCAGAAGGCATTTATGAAGTTGTCAGGTGGTATAAAGGATTTTTCTATGATATGGATGGTCATCTGGCAAGGATGAAAAGAAGTCTCAGGGAAACGCTTATTACGTGGCCCGAAGAGGATTCGTTTCCGGTTATAGCAAGAGAGCTTATCAGGTTGAATGACCTAAAATTATCATCAGCCCTTATCTACCTTGAGGTTACAAGAGGTGAGGCAAAGCGGACTCACGCTTTCCCTTCTCCCATGGTAAGTCCGACAGTATATGCCTATGCAAGGGATTTTACCCCTGAAAATGATGGTAAGGAATCGGGAATTGGAATTATGCTTAAGGAAGATATCCGATGGAGCCGCTGTGATATTAAATCCGTGGCCCTTCTTCCAAATACTCTCTGCTTCCAGGAAGCTGTAGACAGGGGATTTTTTGAGTGTGCTTTTGTGAAGAATGGCATCATTACTGAATGTTCCCATTCAAATATTTTCTTTGTGATCAGGGGCATCCTTTACACACATCCCGAATCGGCCGCGATTCTGTCGGGCATTACCAGGAAAAATATAATTCGCGTAGCCAACAAGGCAGGGATTCTGGTAAAAGAAGAAGCTGTTGCTGAAAAAAAGCTGGGTAAGGTGCAGGAAATTTTTATTACAAACACATCAGGAGAGATCACTCCGGTGATAAAAGTCGGTAATCTGGTTATAGGAGGTGGTTTACCAGGACCCGTAACCAGGATAATAAGGGAAAGATTCAACGATGAAATCTGCTCCCTGAAACATTCATGATCATCGTTCAAACGATGAGTGAATTTTAATATATTTGCACAAATTTTAAACGACCGGCTTATGATTTTAAGTGAACAGGAGCAGATACGAAGGGATGCCCTGGCAGAGCTCAGAAAACTTGGTATTGATCCATATCCAGCCGCTGAATACAAAACAAATGTATTGGCCGGCGAAATCCTGAAAAATTATGATCAGACAAAGAATAATTACCAGGATGTATGCCTTGCAGGCCGCATAATGAGCCGTCGGATCATGGGTAATGCCTCCTTCGCAGAATTGATGGATTCCTCAGGCAGGATCCAGTTCTATGTAAGAAGGGATGATATATGCCAGGGCGAGGATAAAACTCTCTACAATACCGTGTTTAAACATCTGCTGGATATAGGAGATATTATCGGGATAAAAGGGAACATGTTCACAACCCAGACCGGTGAAATGACTGTACATGTGAATGAGTTCACGTTGCTTTCCAAATCAATAAGACCTCTTCCTATCGTAAAGGAAAAGGACGGCGTCGTTTTTGATGCGGTTACAGATCCGGAAATGCGTTATCGTCAACGCTATGTTGATCTTATTGTGAATCCCCAGGTACGTGATGTCTTCCGGAAACGAACTCAGATCATTCAATCGATGAGGGAATTATTCAATTCGCGTGGGTATCTTGAAGTGGAAACTCCTATCCTTCAGCCAATTCCGGGTGGAGCTTCAGCCCGCCCGTTTATAACTCATCATAACGCTCTCGATATTCCTCTTTACCTGAGGATTGCAGATGAACTATACCTTAAAAGGCTCATAGTAGGCGGATTTGAAGGTGTATATGAGTTTGCAAAGGATTTCCGTAATGAAGGGATGGACCGCACACACAATCCTGAGTTTACAGTAATGGAGATCTATATTGCCTACAAAGACTATAACTGGATGATGAAATTTACCGAAGAGATAGTCTCAAAGGCAGCGATGGATCTCCATGGCAAAACGGAAATTCCTTATGGTGATAAAGTAATCGACCTTAACCCTCCCTATAAGAGGATCAGCATGCTTGACGCAATAAAGGAAAACACGGGAATTGATATTTCAGGAGTGGATGAGGGATCACTCAGAAAAGTCTGTGATAAGCTTGATATTCCACATTCGCCTGAGATGGGGAAAGGGAAACTTATTGATACACTTTTCAGTGAGAAATGTGAACACAATTATATTCAGCCGACTTTCATAATTGATTATCCGGCAGAAACATCTCCGCTGACGAAAATGCATCGCAGCAAGCCGGGTCTGGTTGAAAGATTCGAGCTTATGATAAATGGCAAGGAGATAGCCAATGCCTATTCCGAGCTGAATGACCCGGTTGATCAGATGGAGCGGTTCATGGATCAGCTGAAGTTATCTGAAAAAGGGGATGACGAAGCGATGTTTATAGACCTCGATTTCGTCAGGGCTCTCGAATATGGGATGCCTCCAACTTCAGGAATGGGAATAGGAATCGACAGGCTGACAATGCTGCTTACAAATCAGCCATCAATCCAGGATGTACTGCTTTTCCCGCAGATGAGACCAGTGAGCCAAAAGCTAAAAGTCGAAAGTCCAAAGGAAGAGTACCTTGAAATGGGTATTCCTGAAGAGTGGATCGAGCCTGTTAAGAAACTTGGATTTACAACTGTGGCAAAACTTAAGGAAGTTGAAAAAGCAGGGAAGCTTGCCAACGACCTGAACGGTTTCAACAAGAAAAACAAGCTTGGGCTGGCGGGCTTAAGTCCTCAGACTGTTGAAGAGTGGCTGAAGAAGTAAATAGTACGGTTAGCGCTTAGATCAGAACCATCTGCAAGCATTATGATATCATATTTCTCCTGTTGATTGAGCGGGACGAGCTCACCGAAGGTAATCTCATACTCGTTTTATTAGTTTTCCCGGACAATAGTGTTATTATTCAGTTAAATTTGCAATATCTGTCAAAAATTAAAACCTGCAGATACATTAAGAATGTGAAATAAAAAGTAATGATTGGCGTTTTTCAGTTAAGGAAAGGTGAACAAAATAATCCGTCTTAGGTTAATTCATTATTTATGGTACGATCCGGAATGTCATTTTTTAAAAAACTATCTCTGTTTTTTCTTATTTTGTTTTGCTTTTATCCGTCCTTCGGACAGCAAATACCTTTTAATCCCATTTCTTACAGGATATACACCCCATTTATTATTAATCCTGCAATTGCCGGAAGCAAGGATTACTTTTCCCTGGATATGATTGCCGGATTCAATGGGAAATCATATTCACAGATTTTAAGCGGAAATACAAGAATATCTAAAAAAGTGCTTGGCTATCTTCCTTCAGGCAAAACATATAAGTATACAAATCTTGGTGTAGGGTTTTCAGGTTATAATGATTATAAGACCAGCGATTCGACACACAATTCAGGAGTAAGTGCTGCAGTTGCTTATCATATACCTCTCAGTAAAAAGGCATTGTCGTTCCTTTCGATCGGCGCTTCGGCGAAGGGAATGTACCATTTTTATGAGGGTAACGCTGATAAAGGAATGCCCTATAAGGAATTTTATTTTCCGAATTTAGATGTCGGCCTTTACCTTTACAATCCCAAAGCATATGCAGGCGTTTCTGCAACAAACCTGCTCGCTCCGCCTCTGGATACTGCCACCCTTACAAATTATGCCATTCCTCTTGGCAGGCGGTATAATTTTATTGCAGGATACAAAATTGTACTAAGCCGCTCCCTGAACATTGTCCTGGAGCCATCCATATTAATCCATACCGACGATTCGCTTTCGTTTGATATAAAGGAAAGTATTGAGCCTGCTCTTAAATTATATGCCGGTGATTTCTGCCTTGGAACGTATTTCAACGATTACAGTAAAATCTCTTTCTTCTTCCAGTACAGGTATCCGTCATTTTATATCGGCACTTATTTTGCGTTACCCAAAGATTCACCATTCTTTAAAAAGGCATTAACTTCAGAAATTGCTTTTGGTATCAATTTTTCTCATAATAAATCGGGCTACACTAAAAACGGGCACTGGTAAATATTTTTCATCAAAAATATGAAAAGAATACTCGGAATATTTATGTTTTCAGCTGCAGTAACCATTGCGGCTAATGGCTCTGTGACCGGAATCATGGTTCAGAATTCAGATACTCTCAATATAAATAAATTCTTAAAAGTGTACAAATTCGGTCTGGAGATCCTGTCCCCTTCTTCAGGTGTTCAGTTTTACCGCGATGGAATAGTATTTCTTTTCCAGACTAAAAGCGAGGCAAAAATGCTGGAAAGCCACACCTCATTCGGTGCAACCGAAGCTTACTATGGAGTTCTGAAAGACACTTCTGTAAGCAATCAAATCCTGTTTTCTCAATCTTTTTCCTGGACAGTTCCATGCGAAGCTATGACTTTTAACAGCGATTATTCGATAATGTATTACACAAAGCGGCCTTCAAACAAGGAACCTGAAAAGATATTTCAGGCCAGGTACCAGCTGGCTAAAAACGGGAAGCGTGAATGGATAAGCGACAGTAACCCTTTAAGCTTTTGTACAGATAAATCAGTTTATTCTCACCCGGCATTGTCAGCAAACGGTGAGAAGATGGTTTTTACAAGCAACCGAAGCGAAAGTATCGGAGGACTTGATCTGTTTATTTCGAACAAAGAGGCCAGCGGGTGGTCATCACCAACTAATCTTGGAAATTTAATAAATACCCGCGGCAATGAGTTATCGCCTTATCTCGATCAGGATAATAATTTGTTCTTCTCCTCCGACGGTATTGAAGGTTTTGGTGGATATGATATTTATGTTTGCAGATATAATGGCCGGGGATGGGAGAAGCCTGCAAATCTTACAAAAATGATCAACACTAAGGATGATGAACTTGCTTTTACACTAAGCAGGCCCGACGGAAAATCGGCATTCTTTACAACAAGGTATAAGGCAGGTAACAGACCACCACAGTTGTTCAGGATTGCTTTCCGGGATCAGTATGCGCTTAAGGAAATGACAAATCTGTCGGATGCGTTCAAGTATATTGCCCATGCAGAATTGAAACCCGTGACTGAACCTGCTCAGCCACAGAAACTTCCTGAGGTCAAAAAACAGGAACCTGTTAAAACTGCCGTTAAAAAGGCTGCATCTTCAACCGGTAATATTGTTTTCCGCGTTCAGTTTTCGTCCAACACAAAATCAAAAGGAAGCTACGAGATAACCATCGGAGGGAAGAAATATAAAACTTTCGAGTATCTGTATAACGGGGCTTACAGGTCATGTGCCGGTGAATTCAGCACATCTGCATCAGCGCATGGCCTCCAGAAGCAGTTAAAACAGGAGGGTTTTCAGGATGCATTCGTTATTGCTACAAAAGGTAAAGAAAGGGCAACTGATCCTGCCCTGTTTAAAAAATAATTACCAGGATGAGATCTCTTTTATTATAAGGAAGCTGGAATTCTTTACTCTTTTGCTTTTGTCAAATATTGAGAGTATTTTCTGTAAAATGCTAAAATATAGAGCTATATAAAGCAAGAAAGATACAAACCAGATAACTGCCAGATTAAACCAGAAAGTAGGGATCTTTAAATTCCCAATCATCTTAAAAGGAGCACAAAAATGAGCCCTGCCGTTTTTTGCTCCTGGTGGCATAAAGACAGGCTCATATTTCCGGATTATGCGTTTTGTCTTTTCAACTGACTGATCCTGTTGATCGCCGTTCAGAACAAAAGTAGCCAATCCCTTATTGTAGTAATCAATCCTGAGACGATCAAGTTTTTCGCTGTCAATTCTGTTATTGGCAATTACTCCATACAGCGAATCTTTTGAATGGAGTGCGCTTTTATAGTTTGATCTGAATTCCTGTTCCAGGAAAGCCAGGTATTTTCCGATCAGATTGAATGCTGAAGAATCGGGTCTTTCCGATTCAAAAAGCTTATAAAATCCATCTGGCAGCTCATAATTGAGTACATCAAACATCTCTGAAATGTTAACCTTTAATTTTATCAGATCATTTTTAACTGTATCATTGATGGTCTTTGCCTTCTCACATACTTGAAGATCTCCTTTCAGGCTGTTCACAAGAAATCCGGCATACCAGTTATTATTGCTTAATTCCACATCATAAGGGAAGAATAACCTTTCGTATCTGTTATTTTTAAACTGCTCAACGGCAAGAGCCTCATATGACCATCGGGCCGGCATAAATTCTCCGATAAAAGGGACATATTCATATGAAGATGCCCTTTTGCTTGTGTGAAGCTTTTCATATTTCACAAGGACACCGCTGAACAGTAGCTGCGGAATTATAATAAATGGGATCAGAATATAAATTGTTATGACCGAATTCAGGGCTGAAGAAAGGTTCAGTCCTATCATATTGGCACAGCAGGATGTTGTGAAAAGGACCAGCCAGTAATGAAACGTAAGTCCTTTTATTTCAAGAATTGAGTTTCCCACAAGAATGAATGAAATCGTCTGAATTGCAGAAATCAAAAACATCAGAACTATCTTGGAATTGATATAGCTCAGCCAGCTCAGGTTAAGAAATGATTCCCGTTTGAGTATCTTCCTGTCTTTCAGTATTTCTTCCGAACTGATAATAAGACCCAGGAAGAGGGCTGTAATTATGCACATAAAAATATAGGCTGTCAGGTTGTCATTATCAATGAATCTGTAGGAATCGCCTTTTGAATATTTGGTAAAATATCCCAGTAAAAAGGCAAGCGATGGGGCTCCAAGCATGCTTATGAGAATATATTGTCTGTTGGCAAACTTCGCTAACAAGTCCCTTGTGAAAAATATTCCCATTTGCTTCAGCCGTCCCGGTATACTGTAAATAATTTCAGGCAGTTTCTTTTGCCTTATATGTTCGATCCCCTTCTTATCCTTGTATTTCTGTCGAAACAAGGCTGACCATTCTTCCGGAGCGGTTTTCCTGGTCTGTGTCAGCTTGCCATGCTCATTAACTATTTTTGCCTCGACTATCTGCAAAACCTGATCGGGATTTATGTTTCCGCATTTGGCGCATTGATCTTCCTCCGGATTTGCCTGTTTGCTCAGGGTTTTGAAATGAACAACCGCAGCATTTGGGTTGCCGTAGAATATCTGGTACCCTCCCTTATCAAGAATGATTATTTTATCAAATAATTTAAAAATGTCGGAGCCTGGCTGATGAATATTGACCACTACCAGCTTTCCTTTGTAGGTCTGTTCCTTAAGCAGATTGATAACTATTTCTGAATCGACCGATGAGAGACCTGACGTGGGTTCATCAACAAAAAGGATATATGGTTCACGCACCAGTTCAAGAGCGATATTGATCCTTTTTCTCTGACCGCCGCTTATAACTTTATCAAGAGGATTGCCTACCTTCAGATCCCTGATCTCCCACAGTTCCAGATCGACCATTATCCTGCACACAATCTTTCTGATCTTTTTCAGGGGGAAATTACTAAGGCATAACCTGGCATTGTAATAGAGGTTTTGATAAACTGTAAGCTCCTCTATCAGAAGATCATCCTGCGGGATATATCCGATAATACCTTTAAGTCTGGTTTTATTCCTGACATTATTGATATCGTATCCGTTTATCAGGATGTTTCCGCTCTTAGGTTTAATATTACCATTCAGGATGTTAAGCAATGTTGACTTTCCGGTTCCGCTGACTCCCAGAATTCCAACCAGTTGACCAGACTCCCCGGAAAAATCAAAACCCTGAATACCGTTTTCACTGTTTGAGAAACGGAAGGTCACATCATTGGCAGTAAGGTAAATCTTAGACTCTGATCCGGACTCATTAAAGAAACCGCTGACTTCTGAATAATAGAAGGTATTCAATCCCTGTCCCTTTATTGTTGATCCGTTATCAAATAAATATGATTGCTTCGGAAAGATGTGCTGACCGTCGAGGTAAAGATTTGTGTCGCCAGTATATCTTAAAATAAATGCTTTTGTGCTTGAAATACTAAGGAACATTAACTCGCCAGCCAGATTTGGATTATATATATGTTTAATTTTACGGAACTTGCATACCGGATTACTGTTAACAAGAAGAAGTCTATCTTTTTCGTGAACTTTGGAAACAGGATCAATAATGAAGCTTTTTATGTTCTTATACTCATTCTCCGGAATGTTGAGGGCTAAGGCAACGGTCATAAGGAAATCCAGTTCATTTTCAGTAATTTCCTTCCCGTATGAGATAAAATCAATAAGCTGAATTATTATATAGATCTTCTGCTTCTGGCGGAGTTCATTGTTAATCCGTTCACAGATCCGCTTTATTCGTATTATCTTAAGGGCCTGGATCTCAATATCTCCCGAAGGCTCCTTAATTGCTTCCCTGTTTATGAATAAATCAAGGTATTCGTCAAAGATCCTGATATACTTTTCTATCAGTTCGCTGTTCAGATGACGTGCCAGAAATGATTTTACAACATCCTTTTCCCTGGTTGATATTTCATTTATGTTATCAATATCACTGACCAGGGCAAATAGCTGCATTAAGACTCGCAGGATAGGCTCACTCATAAACAGGTTTTATTAAAAGGGGAAAGTCCGGTTTATTTGAGACAAGTTAAACAAAAATCTATTTCCATCATACTGAATAATTGAGTTTCCTGATTTAAATTTCAGGTTATATTTGTTAATTAATTAACAATATCCAAGTCAGATGCTTATTTTGCTTGAACACCCGTTGCTGACTCACAAGCTCACTCAGCTTCGCAGAAAGGAGACAACTACAAAAGATTTCAGGGAAATAATGGAAGAGATTGCGGGACTGATGGCATATGAGGTCACAAACGACCTGCCTTTAAAGAATGTGACTATTCATACACCCCTGGCCGAATGTCGGACCCGGGACCTTGCAATAGATATTGTTCTTGTCCCTGTTTTAAGAGCCGGGCTCGGAATGGTTGACGGAATAACAAGGCTGATACCGACAGCCAGGGTTGGACATATAGGTATGTACCGCGATCATAAAACCCTTGAACCTTTGACATATTATGCCAAATTTCCTGATAAACTCGCTGACGCTATAGTTATGGTTCTTGATCCGATGCTTGCAACCGGAGGCAGCTCAGGGGCGGCAATCCAGGTGCTAAAGGATAACGGAGCAAAAACAATTAAACTTGTGTGTGTTGTGGGGGTGCCTGAAGGTGTCGAAAAAATCGAACACGATCATCCTGATGTGCAAATATACCTTGCTGCACTCGATGAAAAGTTGAATGAAAAAGGATATATTCTGCCGGGACTCGGGGATGCAGGCGACCGGCTTTTCGGAACATTCTGATAAAAGAAAAATCTATTCCAGGCCCTCAAGGGAATGTTTTATGTAAACATCGTTCAACGGACAAAAACCGTTCTTTTTGATGCCTGACTGCCCTTCGCCCAGAACATAATACAGGAATTCAACAATAACAGGATCGGTAGGTTTGCCTAACGATCCAAGCCTCAGTTCCCTGCAAAGCTGATCTGGAAAGAAGCCAAGCCATAAGCTGCGGTGAGCTTCTTCAAGATTTCTGAATGGAACCTCCAACCTGTCTATCTTATTGTCAAAATCAAGATCAATCGGAATTATCTGAATATCTTTCTTCCTCTCTCCTGTCGTAATATCAAAAGCGTATGATAAGTTACAGAAACCAATAGCGAGCGGATCTCCCTGAATACTTCTAATCATTTCATCATCCCCATTAATCCCTATTCCTTTGAGATCAGATGCTTTCTTGTACATTAATTCAGCCCATACTTCAGCCGCTCCCGATTCATCAGCCCTTGAATAAACGGTAACTTTGTCTCTTGTATTTGTATCGAGAATTTCACCCCAGGTTATTTGCTTTCCGGATAAAAACACGTAGATGAATTCATCAGGACTTATTCCCTGGTTCAAGAGCTTTTCAAGGTGCGGATTGTTCTTGTTTACAATGGGGGCAACACCATCCTTTGCAATTGAAACTATCCAGATCCCGGCTTTTTCTTCTTCCTCTGTCAGGGGTCTCGATATCATGGCCAGCTGGCTCTTCCCCTCAAGCAGGCTCGTTATACCTTCGCCGGTACCTATTTTGGTAACCTCAATTTTTACACCTGGATGAATTGCCATAAAATCATCAGCAAGTTCTAATATCAGAGGATAAAGAGCATAGGCTCCGGTAATGGAAAAGCTTCCATTGAGTTCTCTTTTAACCGCTTCCTTCGATTGAGTTAATTCTTTCCTGGTTTTTGGCGAATGACAGCCTGAGACCAAAGCAAGAATTAAAAACGGGATGATTATCTTTAAACGGATCATTTTTTTCTTTAAAGTTATGATTTTTTTTGTTTGATGTGAAAAATATCAGGTCAATATGTCGCTGGTGTAAGCGAACTTCAGTCTTTCGGATTACAATTTTAGTAAATTAGAAGCCCAATTTAATTTAACTATTTATAACCACAAGTGTTATTACTTTTATTGTAACTGTAAATAAACAAATGACCAATCCGGTTATAGAGGTTAAAAATGTCTGGAAATCTTTTAAGACAGTTCAGGCTGTAAAAGGGATTAATCTTCAGATCCCAAAAGGCCAGTTTACTGCCCTTTTAGGCCCTAACGGGGCAGGAAAAACCACACTTGTCGAAATGATTGAAGGGATCCAGAAGCCTGACTCCGGGGAAATAACCATTACCGGGAAACACTGGAAAGGACACGAAGATGAGCTTCACCGGATAATAGGACTTTCTCTTCAGGATACAAGGTTTATCGACAAGTTAAGGGTAACCGAGACATTGAGGCTTTTCGCAACCTTCTTTAATCTTGGGAAAGGAAGGGTCAATGAAATAATTGATATGGTAGGGCTTGAAGAAAAGAGGAAATCATATGTTGTCAATCTTTCCGGAGGACAAAGACAAAGGCTCGCAATTGGTATAGCCCTTTTAAACTCTCCCGCAATACTTCTTCTTGATGAACCGACCACTGGACTTGACCCCAACGCAAGACGTGAGATATGGGATATTCTTCATAAACTGAGAAAGGTATCCGAGACTTCAATGATATTAACAACTCATTACATGGAGGAAGCCGAAAACCTTTGTGATTATATTGTGATTATGCATAATGGGATTATTCTCCGTGAAGGCACGCTTGACCAGCTCCTCAGGGAAGCCAAAAATCTGGATGATCTTTTTGTATTGTTAACCGGGAGGAGGATCAATGAATAGAATATTCCGGTTAAATCAGTTATGGCAGCTTACAGTGGCCTTGTTCCACGAAATAACCCGTGAACCGGGAGTTCTTTTCTGGGGGATAATATTCCCTATTCTTATGTCGCTGGGTCTTGGACTTGCTTTTACAAAAAAAGCCGACGTTGTCCGCAAAGTTGCCATCAGCCGGTCAGTTGAAATTTCTGATAACAGGACTTCCGAATTATCAAAGTTTCTTGAAACGGACTGCACAAAGCATCAGCCTGACTCAAAGGATTATTTCAGATGGCAGTATGAACTGAAGGATGGTAAGCTTGGAAACACGGTTTTCCTTTTTTATGAGCTCGACTGGAATGAGGCAATGGTAATGCTCAAGAGAGGAACAGTTAATCTTATTCTGCAAAGTAATAACGGACATACTGAGTATCATTTTGACCCTGTAAATGCAGATGCCGAGCTAACGTACCGCAAACTCAGGAGCATAATAGGTGCAGGAGATATTTTTTATGCTGAAAATAGTTCTGAAATCAAGCCACTGACTCTTACCGGAACCCGGTATATTGATTTCCTGGTTCCGGGCCTGATCACTATGGGAGTAATGATGTCTTCAATGTGGGGAATAAGTTACGGCATTATCGAAAAGCGTTCTAAAAAGCTTCTTCGCCGGCTCGTGGCAACGCCTATGAAAAAATCGCATTTCCTGATCGCATTGATAACAGTCAGGCTGGCAATGAACTTCATTGAAGCTCTGGCATTGATTTTGTTTGCACTGATTGTATTTAACATAACGGTCCAGGGAAGCATCTCCGCCCTCATACTCACTTTCATTGCCGGGAATATAGCATTTGCAGGTATTGCCGTGTTTGTCTCATCCCATACTTCAAATACCGAAGTCGGCAACGGCCTGATAAATGCAGTTGTCATGCCAATGATGATTCTATCAGGTATATTTTTCAGTTACCAGAATTTTCCCGACTGGGGTGTTAAGATAATCAGGACACTTCCGCTTACAATGATGACCGACGGAGTCAGAAGCATATTCAACGAAGGAGCAGGTTACAGTGAAGTGGGAATACCAATTCTGTTACTCACAACTATCGGTATACTTTTTTTCACAGCCGGACTCAAAATATTCAAATGGCACTAGGCTTATCCTGATTATTCTATTTTCAGATCCCCGTTGAAGTTTAGGATTTCACCTTTTTTAGTTTCAGTAACAAAGGTTTTATCTCTGTACCTGATTGATAACGGGGTACCAGCTTTTGATAATACTTTAACAGACTGAAGCGCTCCTCCTCTCCACGAATATTCCAGTTCGAAACCACCCCGTGCTCTGATACCTTTTATATGGCCATCCGGTATTCCCTCAGGAAGAGCAGGTAAAACATCAATTTCACCGAGATGACTTTGAAGGAGTATCTCGGCTATTCCTGCAGCCCCCCCAAAATTACCATCAATCTGAAAAGGAGGGTGAGCATCAAACAGATTCGGATAAGAGCCTCCTCCTGCTGATCCTCCACCCTGAGCCTGTGATAAAGATTGACCCTGGGGTCTTAAGAGCATCTTCACCATTTTCCATGCATGATCCCCGTCTGTAAATCTAGCCCAGAAATTTATCTTCCATGCCAGGCTCCAGCCTGTCCCCTCATCTCCCCGCGCAACAAGTGATGTTTTTGCAGCCTCCATCAGGTCGGGATTATCCTTCCGGTTAATCTCGCTGCCGGGGTAAACACCCCAGAGATGCGAAACATGTCTGTGCTTGTTTCCGGGATCATCTATATCAGTCATCCATTCCTGAAGCTGGCCGAACCTTCCTATTTTATAAGGGGCTATTGCTGGCAGTAATTGTTTCAGGGTGTCAGCAAAAGTCAGATCAGTTTTCAATATCCCGGCCGCTTCAATGCATGCCTTAAAAAGACTTTTAATAACCTGGTGATCCATTGTGGGACCTGATACCAGGCCTCCGTTTTCAGGAGAATTTGACGGGCATGAGACCAACCATCCTGTTCCGGGTTCACTTACGAGAAAATCCGCATAAAACAATGCGGCATTTTTCATAACCGGCCATGCGATATTCTTCAGAAAAGAAGTGTCCCTGCCGAAAAGGAAATGCTCCCAGTAATGGTGGGCCATCCAACCACTTCCCGAAACCCATATTCCATGGTTTGAGGCATTTATGGGAGCAGCCCCCCTCCACAAATCAGTATTATGATGCAAAACCCATCCCCTGGCATTGTAATGATTACTCGCAACTTTTTCACCGGCTGGCACTATCTCTCCTATCATCTTAAACAGAGCAGAATGACATTCGGCGATATTTAGCACTTCCACAGGCCAGTAGTTCATCTCGGTATTTATGTTTACAGTGTATTTGCTGTCCCACGAAGGATTAAGCTTGTCATTCCATATCCCCTGCAGATTGGCAGGATAGGTTCCCTCCCTGCTCGACGACAGAAGAAGATAACGCCCGTACTGGACATAGAGTGCTGCAAGGGAATTATCCATCTTTTCAGGTACTTTTAATATCCTGACATCAGTAGGTAATCCTTCATTACCTGAAGTGCCGAGATCTATCGAAAACCTGTTGAAATATCTTTGATAATCAGTAACGTGCTCTTGCCTGATCTGTTTGTATGTTTGTCTGCCTGCTGCTATATATTTGTTACATATTGCATCAGCGTCACCAGAAACATCTGAAGGACTTACAAAATTTGTTGCGGCGGAAAGCCTGATAGTAGCTTCATCAGCCTTTTCAATGTGCAATTTGCTACCATTTAAAGAGATCTCTCCACCTTTTACTGTCGCTTTGATTACAGCTGTCCCGCCAAGGAGACCCTCCTTTATCCTGAACTTCATGCATATGGTTCCATCGTTACCTGGAACTGCAGTAAAACCTTCATGCAAAGCGGTTAAAGAGATATCAAAAGTCAGAGCTTTTTTCTTGTTGCATGCCAGATTGATTGCTATCAGATTGTCCGGATAACTTGCTATATATTCCCTTGTAAAAGCAGCCCCGTCGGCCTCATAAGAGGTTTTACAGACTGCGTTCGACAAGTCCAGCTCTCTCCTGTAACCTGTTGTTTTACTGTTCCCGGGGAAATTCAGCCATAAATCCCCGAATGGCTGGTATTTCTCCTGCCGGAGAGGAACACTCATAAATTTCTCAAGCGCCAGATCTTCAGCTTCTTTCTGCTTCCCCTGCCAGATAAGCTCCCTGATCCTTCCAAGGTATCCGGAGGCTCCTTTATTCGAGTAATCATGAGGGCCGCCGGTCCAGAGGGTCTCTTCGTTAAACTGTATGTGATCTTCAGCTATTCCTCCATATATCATTGCCCCAAGCCGTCCATTGCCGACAGGCAATGCCTCTTCCCAGCATGATGCGGGCTTTTCATACCATAACACCAGATCGTCTTTTTCCTGAACTTTGCAGCTGGCGGGAAGGAAAAACAATATTGCAATTATTAATGACTTTACTACTCTCCGCATCTCTGTTTGCATATTAAGGTTTCATTACTAAGATACGAACTTATTTTTACCTCCCAACCGGAAAAGTTTATTACGGAAAATGCAGCATTCATTTTTTCTTAAAGTCTTTATACCGGAATGAGTATAAATAAATAAAAAGATAGGACATGAAAAACCTGAAGTATTGTCTAATTATTTCATTAGCTCTTGTCATCACATTTTGTACTGATGGTCAGATACGGAGGACGGTTTATGGCAACAACCATGTTGTTAAGAAGGAAAGAGAGGCGGGAAGATTCACGGGATTAAGGGTCAGCAGCGGAATTGATGTATATCTGAAACAAACCGGCAATGAATCGATTGAGGTTGAAGCAGATGAGAACCTGCATGAATATATATTGACTGAGATCAGGGATGGCGTTCTGCATGTCTACACAGAGACCAATATCAGGGAAGCTGAAATGAAGAGAGTTTATGTTACTATGAAGGATATCAGCTCCCTTAAAAC
Organism: Bacteroidales bacterium; assembly: GCA_038252165.1. GTDB lineage: Bacteria > Bacteroidota > Bacteroidia > Bacteroidales > VadinHA17 > LD21. Next base: position 54,500 of record JBBSAP010000005.1, read on the forward strand.
TTCCAGTGCCGGAGATATTATTGGTGAGACTCCGGTGAAAACTGATAAACTTGAATTATCAGCAACCAGCGCCGGTGATATCAAACTTGAAATCTATGTAAAAGAAGTTGAGGCAACCATAAGCAGCTCAGGAGATGTGACACTTACCGGGGAAGCTGATATACTAAACGCGAACCTGAGCAGTGCGGGAGATCTCAATTCCTTTGGATTGGAGGTAAGGGAAGCCGATGTTTCTGCTTCGAGTGCCGGAGATGCTGATATTAATGTCTCTGAAAGATTAAGAGCCAGATCCTCAAGCGCAGGAGATATTAATTACCGCGGGAATCCGAAATACCTTGATGCTCACTCATCAAGTGCAGGTGGTGTGCACAGGAAATAGTCCTCATCAATATATATTACTCTCATTAATTGAGCCGGCTGGTATATACTGCCGGCTTTTTTTTAACTTTGTAATATGACATTGCAAATCTAATAATCATATTATAAATGAAAGAAAATATCACTTTAAGTCTTAAAAATGCCGTCAGTTTTATTTCCTACGAAGAGATCATTGCCCTGGCCCAGCAATCGGTAAGGCATCTTGACAGCCTGAACAGCAGGACAGGAGCCGGCAGTGATTTCCTTGGGTGGCTTTCCCTTCCGGACGATATTCTGCCTCAGCTTGACAGGATAGACAAAATGGCAAAACATCTCAGATCAATTTCAGACATTACAGTGGTTATCGGAATCGGAGGTTCGTATCTTGGTTCACGAGCAGTTATTGAGGCGCTTTCACATACTTTTTCTAGCTTTCGGAAAGAAAAGCATCACGAAATAATTTTTGCAGGCCAGAATATTTCTGAGGATTATATTGCCGATCTTCTTGAAATACTCGACACAGCCAGTTATTCGATTGTTATGATCTCAAAATCAGGGGTTACAACAGAACCTGCAATTGCATTCAGGATCCTTAAAAATCACCTTGAGAAGAAAGTGGGAAAAGCCGCAGCAGCAGATAGGATTGTAGCAATTACCGACAGCAAAAAAGGTGCGCTCAGACCTCTTGCTGATACAAACGGATACGAAACATTCGTAATCCCCGATAACATCGGTGGAAGGTATTCTGTACTGACACCTGCCGGTCTTTTACCTGTGGCTCTCAGCGGACTAGATATAAGGCTGCTTGTAAAGGGTGCCAAATCGATGGAACAGATCACCCGTCAAAACAGGAATGCAGCCTCCAATATTGCCCTGCTGTATGCCGCTGCCCGGAATCTAATATTGCAGACAGGAAAAACTACTGAAATAATGATAAGCTACAATCCCAGGCTTCACTATTTTGCAGAATGGTGGAAACAATTATTCGGGGAAAGCGAAGGTAAGGACGGAAAAGGAATATTCCCGGCAGCAGTTGATTTCACAACTGATCTGCATTCGCTGGGACAATATATCCAGGATGGCCAGAGAATAATGTTTGAGACTGTTCTCTCGGTTAAAAATCCAAAAAAGACAGTAACAGTTCCAAAGGAGAAGGAAGACGCTGACCAGCTTAATTATCTAAGCGGGCAAAGGCTTTCTCAGGTCAATCACAATGCTGAAGCCGGTACAATCCTTGCACATAACGACGGAAATGTGCCGGTTATGCACATTACAATCCCTGAACTTGATGAGTACTATGTCGGCCAGCTGTTTTATTTCTTCGAGTTATCCTGTGCTGTCAGCGGGTATATTCTGGATGTCAATCCTTTTGACCAGCCAGGTGTTGAAGCCTACAAGAAAAACATGTTCGCCCTTCTTAACAAACCCGGCTATGAGGAAGAAGGAAAGAAATTAAGGGAAAGATTAAAATAAACGATTATGAATATCGAACTAAAAAAAGATTTTACCTGGTCGCTGATAATTCCTTCCAGTATGGGTGTAAGGATAACGCCTGTCAATGGTCAGCCCGTCCATAGCAGTGATACCTTCCATATGCAGGTAACCAGTGCCGAGACAAACGTGGCCAGCGTTCCATCTTATCTCGGACTGCCCGTAAAGGTTCTGACAACTTTTGTTAAGGATAGTCCTATAGCCCGCATGATAAAAGATAACCTTTCAGGCAGGCATATGGCTTATGAGGGCGTTGATGTTGAACAGGGAGGTCCGTGGGGTTATCGTCATCAGTTCAATATTGCCGACAGCGGTTATGGATCACGCGGGCCAAGAGTTCAGAACGACCGTGCGGGTGAAGTGGGGAGATCTCTCAGTGTTAAGGATTTTGACCTGAAGAGACTGTTTGATGATGAAGGCGTTCAGATCCTGCATTTATCAGGACTGATAGCTGCTCTGTCGCCGGAAACCAGCAATTTCTGCCTTGAACTTGCAAGAGCAGCAAAGAAATACGGAACCAGGATATCATTCGACCTGAATTTCAGGGCATCTTTCTGGAAGGACAGGGAAAAAGAGCTTTCAGCCACATTCAGGGAAATAGCAGGTATTTCTGACATACTGGTGGGAAATGAAGAGGATTACCAGCTTTGTCTTGGAATACCGGGCCCTGAAGAGGGAGGAAAGGACCTTGCAGCAAAGATAGAGAGCTTCAGGGAAATGATTAAGAGAGTCAAAAAAGAGTTTCCTTCAACTTCTGTGTTCGCTACGACGCTTAGACAGGTTATAAGCACCAGTGAACATCTCTGGGGCGCAATTATGCTTGAAGGCGACAAATGGCATGTTATTGAACCACGCAAAATACATGTCCTTGACCGTATAGGGGGAGGCGACGGATTTGTAGGAGGCTTTCTTTATGCTGTGCTTAAAGGATGGGAGCCGGAGAAATGGATCCAGTTCGGTTGGGCGACGGGAGCACTGGCAACAACAGTTGTCACCGATTATGCCCAGCCTGCTGATGAAGAGCAGATATGGAGCATCTGGAAAGGAAATGCGAGAGTAAAAAGATAACATTCCTTGAGATCTTCATCTAAAAAGACTTCTATTCAATTTTATTTATTTTCCGATAAAATCTGACATCTTTTCTAATGCGCTGATTAATAATTTGTTAAAATTATTACTATAATTTATTATGTATATATATTTTTGTTATTTTTGAATTAAAGGGGATTCCCTATAGTAACTTAAATCTTCGTCAAAACAATTCGATATCCTTATTCCTTATGAAGAAACAATTAATGCTTCTGTCGGCGCTTATTATCACTATTACTTGCATGTCCCAAAATGTCTCCAGTGCGGGCGAAAAAGTCAAAAAAAATCAGATTGCTTCTGAATATGATCGCAATTCCCTTACATATCTCCTTATAGATTTTGGAGATAATAGTATCAATGATTTATTGAAAGAATCATTTCAGGGCATAAAGGTTAATGATAAATTTGATGATAACAACATTGACAAACGGTTTATAAAACCCCCTGTTTCCAGGGAAGAAATACTAAAATCCCAGTTCTTGACCCCATCTGTACATACTCTTGTAACAGACAAAATCGGAAAGGCATTGGTTGAAGGGAAGTACTCTAATGATGTTATTGCCAAATGGTTTTCAAGAAAACCTGATGGTGCGTTTGGAGTGGAACTCCTTCAGGAGCGTGGCTTGTACAATTCTACTGACGCAGATGTTAAAGCTGCCTCCTCAAGTAAACTTGGTATGACAAAACTGATGGATTCCGGTGAAAAACTTCTTAATAAAAGCTATTTAATAGTATTTGATGTAAGTGATCTAATTACCAAAGAAGAGTATTACAACAGGCTGGACAAAAACAGTAAAACTCCTGTCAAAAGAGACAGAAATGGTTTTCAGACAAACATTAATGCATATATTTTCAAGATAGATTTCAATGACTCAATAAATGCGGTATTCTGGCAACAACTTTGGACAGATAAGACTGATCCCGGATTAAATGCAAGAAGAGAAGCTTTCAACGGTTTTTCATTCCCGGTAAAATATATTACCCGTCTTACAACAAGCACTGAATCAAGTCAGTATAATTCAGGGGAATCAGCAGCCCCAAAGGTCCAGAAAACAAATAAAGAATTAATGACAGATCTTCTTGCTACAGGAATGAATAATTCAATTCTTTTGCTTGAAAGGAACATTGAAGATTTCCGGGTAAAAACGACTCTATTTGCCACCAGACCTCTAAGAGCCAAAATAGGGTTTAAAGAAAATCTGAAAATTGATCAAAGGTATTTTGTATATGAAATGCGCCAGGGCGGCAATGGAAACATACAGGCACACAGGCAGGGTGTTATAAGGGCTACCAATAATATTACTGATAACCGTAAAATCGCAACAGGTCAGACTGTACCCTCAGTATTTTACCAGGTTGCAGGGAAACGTCTTGACGCAGGAATGCTTTTACAGGAGCGCAATGATCTTGGAATTGCTTTGGGAGTGAGTTACAGTGCAGGAGGTATCGGTGGTTTTACCGGAAAGCTTGACATAAATATGTCGTCTTTTTTCAAGAAAAAAGCACCTTCAATGTTGAAACTCTTTCTTGAGGGTGGGTATGAGACAAAAAAAATACAGCTGACAATTAATTCCGTAACTGAAGATTATAATGATTTTTTACGGTTTGGATTGGGCCTCGGCAAAGAATTCTGTCTGCTCCGAAACTTCAGGATTCAACCATATGCATCCATCGGCCTTGAACAATTACCTAATAAAACAAACACTAAAAAATCTCTTTCATCACTTTATGAGCACGCTGGTATTATGGCAGGTATAAATATCCTGCATAATTTGCAGCTCGTTGGTTCATACAACTATTACCTGATGAAGGGTAAAATTTCGGATGAGGAAAAGGTCGATTATACTATTGATGGAATGTCAAAGTGGGGAGATGCATTTGGTAGGGGCGGAACTGCTGTTGACTTAGGATTAAGAATTGAATTTTAGAACAATTTAAATCTATATTGCTATGAAAACCGTAAAACTTTCTATTCTTATTATCATTTTTATCATTTTCTCGGTTTCCGGTTACGGACAGAGAAAAAAGAATCCTGCCGCCTATTATGATATTGAGGTTGAATGCATGGGTACAGGAATGGACGGAACACAGCTGATTAAAGTCTGGGGATATGGTAAAAAACCAGATGATGCTATTGAACAGGCAAAAAAGAATGCTGTTCAGGCAGTAATGTTCAAGGGGATAACCACAGGTAAGCCAGGCTGTATGATGCGTCCGCTTATAACTGATCCCGGAGCAGAACAGCAGCATCAGGATTATTTTGTTGCTTTTTTCAAAGAGCATGGCAAGTACCTGAATTTTGTTAACGTAAGCAATGATGGAAGTATTGATCCCAAAGACAGGCTTAAAGCCGGTAAACAATTTAAAATAGGGATTCTTGTTTCGGTATCACATAATGCTCTTCGCAAAGAGCTTGAATCTGCCGGTATCATAAAAGCATTAGGCCAGGGTTTCTAAATTAATTTAACCTGATAATTATGAAAAGAATATTGTTTTTTTTATTTGCAGGGTTGTTTACATCAACATCATTTGGCCAGGCCAAGAAGCCTACAATAATGGTCGTCCCCAGCGATGTATGGTGCACACAGAACAACTATATGACAAAGTTTGATAACCAGGGTACCGAGGAGCGTATTCCTGATTATAAACGTGCATTGCAGAGTGATCCAAATCTGCTGCTGGTCATTTCAAAGATAAATACATTAATGACTGACAGAGGATTCCCTTTAAAGAATCTTGAAACTGTTTTGAAGGATATTGATCGCCAAAGGGCTGAAGATAATATGACTTCAAGTACAACAAGCGGGGCTTCTCTTGCAGAAAGCCCACTTGATATTATAAAGAATACTGCTAAAAGCGATATCATAATGCAACTTACCTATACAATTAACACACAGGGACCTAAAAAATATATAACTTTTATTCTTCAGGGTCTGGATGCTTACACAGATAAGCAGATTGCGGGTGCTCAGGGAAGCGGCCAACCTTCATTTTCAGCTGATCCTCCGCTACTTCTCGAAGAAGCTGTTCTTTCTCATATCGACAATTTCAATGCTCAGCTTCAGTCGCATTTTGATGATCTTTTAGCTAACGGACGTGAAGTAACTGTAAGGATTAGAGTATTTAACGGGTCACCTATTGATCTTTCACACGAATATAACGGGATCGAACTTGCTGAAATCATTGATAACTGGATGGCAAAACATACCGTAAATGGGCGTTATAGCAACAGCGACGGGAGTGAAAACTTCATACTTTTTGAGCAGGTCCGCCTTCCACTTTATACCGAGACTAATAAAGCGATGGATACCAGACAATTCGTCACTGAATTAAAGAAATTCCTCAACGCAGCGCCATATAATATTACATGTAAAGTAATGACTCAGGGATTAGGTCGCGCTACGCTTGTTATTGGAGAAAAATAAATAAAAACGGAATTATTATGAAAAAGTCAATTCTTATAATTTTCGCTTTAGCTGTTTGTATCCTGACAACCAAAGCACAGAACATTTTATCTAAATCCGATGACCTGGCCAGGATATCTCTTACTCCTGTTGTACCAGAACAGATGGACGGAATGCCTGAAAATGCCCTCAGTGTCCTTGATAATAAGCTTCAACAAATTGCAGCCAGCAATGGACTAGGCGCAATTGACTATAATCCAAGGTTCATTTTAACTTGTAAGGTTGTACTGGTTACCAAAGATATTATCCCGGGACCTCCGGCTATGCATGCTTACAATATGGACCTTACTCTCTATATTGCTGATTATTTTTCAAAAAATGTTTTTTCTACTACTACCGTCTCTGTAAAAGGTGCCGGTACAAATGAAAATAAAGCATATATAAATGGAATCAGCAATGTCAACGCCAATTCAAATCAGTTCAAATCATTCATTGAAAAGGGGAAACAGAAAATAATTGAGTATTATAATTCAAAGTGCGACTTCATTATAAAAGAAGCATTGACTATGGCATCAACTGATAGATATCGCGAAGCTATATATAATCTTATGTCGATCCCCGATGTTTGTAAAGAATGCTATGACAAGGCAATGAATGAAGTTCCGGACGTTTACAAAAGATTCATAGACTATGTTTGTAACCAGAATCTGGCTGCAGCTAAAGCTGTTTGGGTTGCTAATCCAAACTCCGAAGGAGCAAACGCTGTTGCCGGGTTTCTTGCTGATATTTATCCGGATGCTTCCTGCTACGGAGATGCTCAAAAACTTATTAATGAAATAAGGAAAAAAATCCTGAAGGATGAAAACCGTGACTGGAATTTCATGCTAAAGGTCTGGAGCGATAATGTTAGCCTTGAAAGTCAGCGGATTAAGGCTATGCGGGATATTGGTGTAGCCTGGGGTAATCATCAGCCTCAGATAATTTATGATGTAAACTGGATTATTCATTAATTAAAACTATTGAACATGCGTAATAAAATCACCCTTTTAATATTCCTTTTGGCAATGCCTTTATTGGCATCAGCACAGACTAAAATCGGTCCAACCGTAAGACTTGGATACACATTCCCTGATAAAACAAGTAAAATCTATAATATTACAGGAGGCATATGTCCTGCTTTTGGAATTACAATGCAGAATGAAATAAATTACTGGTTATCCATTAAATCTTCTTTGCGGTATTCATTCAGTCAGATAAAGACTGTTACAAAGCAAGATGAACTGAAAGATCAACTGAAAGGACAGTTCCTAGATCTGATAGTTGCAGGACGTTTCTCCGGGTTTGATGAATCTTCAAAATTACTGCCGTATGGAATAGCAGGACTCGGAAATTCTTTCAATCTGCTCACCAAAGGGGCTGAGTTATATCTCTCGGATACTAAATATAAAGGTTCTGTTCCATTTTTTACTGTTGGGGCAGGGACAGGAATAAAAATGTCCTTCTTTTCCGAATTTGATCTTTCTGTTACATTTAGCCGTTATCTGGCTCCGGTTTTAATTCTGGAAGACAATTCAGGAGTTAGAATGAACATGGTAAGTTTTGAAGTATCGGCACTTTTTTGAAAGAGGAATACAGCTTTATGAAAAAGGGAGTTTACTAAACCTCCCTTTTTCATAAACAACCTATTTCTTTAGCTTATATTTTTTCACAAATTCATCAATTACCTGTGACAGGTTTGGATCACCAATTTCCTGAAGATCGTAATATACTCTTGTATTCGGTTTTTTAATCTTTATTATACGGTTCAGGTCAATCGGTGTAGCAATTATGACGCTGTCGCAATCAGTATTGTTAATTGTTTTTTCAAGGTCCTTTAGCTGCTGGTCACCATAACCCATTGCAGGAAGGAGTGTTCCGATATTCGGATATAGCCTGAAGGTTTCGCTAAGCTTTCCGACCGTAAATGGACGGGGATCAACAAGTTCAGCTGCACCATATTTCCTTGCAGCAACAACTCCTGCCCCGATTTTCATTTCACCATGTGTAAGGGTTGGCCCGTCCTCAACGACAAGAACTCTTTTCCCCCTGATAATGGATGAATCATCAACTTTTATAGGTGATGCCCCATCAATTACTATCGCTTTTGGATTTACTTTTTCAATGCTCTCCCTGACAATCTGGATAGCTTCAGGGGGGGCACTGTCCATTTTGTTTATAACAACAACATCCGCAATGCGGAGAGTAACTTCACCAGGATAATACCTCAACTCATGTCCGGCTCTGTGAGGATCCGTAACTGTAACCATCAGATCAGGCTTGTAAAACGGGAAATCGTTGTTACCCCCGTCCCACACGATCACATCACAACCTTTCGGATCTTTTTCGGCTTTGCGAAGTATAGCTTCATAGTCGACCCCGGCATATATGACGTTACCCCTTGCAACATGAGGTTCATATTCTTCCATCTCTTCAACGGTGCATTTATGTTTAGCAAGATCGCTGATCGCAGCAAACCGCTGGACTTTCTGTTCTGTAAGATCACCATAAGGCATTGGGTGACGTACTGCCACAACCCTGAGTCCTTTTTCCATTAAAAGTTCTATTATCCTTCTCGAAGTCTGGCTTTTTCCGCATCCGGTCCTTATGGCTCCAACTGCAATTAAAGGCTTTGTGCTTTTAACCATTGTTGCAGCCGGACCAAGAAGAACAAAATTAGCACCAGTCGCATTCACCAATGCACTTACTGACATCACTTTCTGATATGTAACATCACTGTATGAGAAAACACAGTCATCGACCTTGAATTTCTCTATCAATTCTGCAAGCTTATCCTCGGGGAAGATCGGAATGCCTTTCGGATATAATTTTCCTGCCAGCACACCGGGATACTTCCTTCCAGCAATATCAGGTATCTGGGCCGCTGTAAATGCAACAACATTATAACTTTCATTGTCCCTGTAGAAAGTATTAAAGTTATGAAAATCCCTTCCTGCTGCACCGATTATAATTACATTCCTCTTTTGCATAGCTCCTCCTTAACCTGTTTATAATTTATTCACTGTAAAAACCGTTTATAACTAAAAAGTGAGATAACAAATTTATAATTTGCATACTTAAAATCCGAACATATCAGTCAGTTTTTTAGAATACTGATTTTAAAGCATAATTCTCTGATTTACAACCTTTTTCTACGGATTTAAGGTTATTTTGAAAACATGTTAAAGAAAATGTTTGCGGCATAATCAGGGTGAACTTATTTCTTTGTACTATTACTTTTTGAAATGAATGTTTTAGCCCACATATATCTTTCCGGTGATTCTGATAAAATAATCATCGGGAACTACATAGGTGATTATGTAAAAGGGCGTGACTATCTTAAATATCCCGATCAGGTCAGAAAAGGAATAATCCTTCACAGGCACATTGATGGCTTCACTGACAGACATCCTGTTGTCCACCGCAGCAAGATATTTTTTTCACGAAAATATCATAAATACTCCGGCGTAATTACCGACATCCTTTATGATCATTTCCTGACGAAAGAATGGGATTTCTTTTCAAGGAGACCTCTTGAGAGCGTGACTTACAATTTTTACAGGGCTATGGTCAATAATTATGAGATACTGCCCGATAATGTCAGACAGATGATGCCCTTTTTCATTATTAACAACTGGATAGAATCGTACCAGACAAGAAGCGGTATCCGTCATGTTTTGAATACATTAAGCAAACGTTCCTCTCTGCCTAACGAAACAAGGTTTGCAATGAAGGCGTTTAAGAAAAACTATTATTCTCTTCAGGATGATTTTATGGAATTCTTCCCCCAGCTGATCGACTATGTTGAAAAGGATTTTGGGATAGAGATCTCTCACAGGATCACAATTCCATTCTGATCAAACAAGGTATTCTGAACGGCTTGCGTCAAGCCGGAGAAAGATGAAGAGCAGAATAGTAAAGCTCCACAACGAACTACCCCCATAACTGAGAAAGGGAAGCGGGATACCAATAACCGGTACAAGCCCGATGGCCATTCCCACATTAATGAAGAAATGAAAGAAAAGTATTGACACGACACCATACCCGTAAATCCTTGAGAAATCAGATCGTTGTCTTTCAGCAAGTATTATAAGTCTGATCAGGAGAAATACATATAATGCTATTACCACAAAGGAGCCAATAAATCCCCATTCCTCGCCAATTGTGCAGAAAATAAAATCAGTGCTCTGGGCCGGAACGAATTTGAATTTTGTTTGTGTCCCTTTAAGATACCCTTTACCCGAAAAACCTCCTGAGCCGATTGAAATTATCGACTGATTGACATTATATCCTGTTCCGTGAGGATCAGATTTAATTCCAAGAAGAATTTCAACCCTCTCTTTCTGGTGAGGCTTCATAAGGTTATTGAAGGCGAAATCAACGGAATTGACAAAAGCCAGACTCCCGGCAAGAAAAATAAATATTACTAGAAGGGATATTGCTTTTTTATTATAGAAATAAACAGCATACACTGTTCCTGAAATGATAATTGAAATAAACAGAACATGTTCGTCATCCAGAACTTTAATTATCAGATTATTGAGCAAATAAATAACAATAGAGACTATCAGGAAGATCCCCGCTCCTTCAAGACATATTTTCCATTTACGGGTTACAAACCAGGCTAAGATAAACGCAGCTGCTATAATACCAATTGTCAGATAAAGATTATTGAAAATCAATGTAAAAAAGAACAGGATCACCATAATCAGTCCCGAAACAAATATATACGGGCTCAAACCTTCCCTGAAGAGCACTACAAACAGGGCAAAGAACACAACCGCGGAACCCATATCAGGCTGAAGAATAATTAAGAATGCGGGGAACAGAATTATGGCAATGGAAGTCATAAAAATCCGGAGCCTGCCCAAATCGTGTTTTCCTGAGCTCAGGTAAGCTGCGAGTGCCAGTGCTGTTCCGAATTTGGCAAATTCAGATGGCTGAATTGTGAGTGATCCGATCTGAAACCACGATCTTGCACCGTTAATATCCTTCCCCGCAATCAAAACCAAAATAAGCAGGAATATAAGGCCCCCGTAGATGAAATATGCAAAAAAGAAATAAAATCTTGAATCGGTAACAACTACAAAGACAGCAATCACAAGTGTAGCCAGAATCCAAATAAACTGCTTTCCGTATCTCTGCGAAAAATCAAATATTTTAGTATGCTCCTCATTGTAGACAGCTGCATAAATGTTGAACCATCCAATGATGACTATCAGCAGAAAGACCAGTATTGCTGCCTTATCAAGTCTGCCCCAGATGCTAACGGTCCTTGTTGTCACCGGCAATCAGTTTTAAGTCAAGGATTCTTTGCTCCGAATATTTATTGGAAATAGTGTTGGTTAAATACTTTTCAATCATAAGGCTTGCCACCGGGGCTGCATAGGTTGCCCCGAATCCGGCATTTTCGACATATACTGCAATGGCAATCTTCGGATTGTCCTTAGGTGCAAATGCAATGAACACAGAATGGTCCTTGCCGCGGTTCTGAGCGGTACCGGTCTTTCCGCAAACAATTATATCCCTGAGGGCTGCACCTCTGGCAGTAGCTCCGGCCTCTCCGTTAACTGCCGCTTCCATTCCGAGGACAATTGATTCAAAATTAACAGAATCAATATTTATAACCTGTTTTGTAAGATATTTCTGATCAATTTTTTTATCCTTTCCTATTGATTTTACAATATGAGGAACATAAAAATAACCTCTGTTGGCTATTGCAGCAGTCATATTAGCCATCTGCAGCGGAGTAGTTTCTATCTCGCCCTGCCCAATGGCCATCGAGATAACTGTAAGTGCTTTCCATTTGTTCTTCCCGTAGTATTTGTCAAAATAGGCAGGTGAGGGAACAAGTCCGGGAAGCTCATTCGCAAATTCAATTCCAAGCTTCTTCCCAAATCCGAATTCATTAAGATACTCCTTCCATTTGATATAGGCAGCTTCGATCGTCGGGTATGCCGGGTTCTCAAGGATTCTTCTGTAGACCTGACAGAAATATGAATTGCATGAGTTTGATATGCCATGAATAAGATCGAGAGGGGAACTGTGGGAATGACAACTAACGAACAAATATCCCCTATTGCAGCCGAACAACGTTGAAGGTGTTATTACATTTTCCTGCAGCCCGATCAGTCCATTAATAGGTTTAAAAGTGGATCCGGGGGGGTACTTAGCCTGCAGGGCCCTGTTAAACAATGGCAGATGTGCAGTGTCGGCACTTAATTTTGAAAAATTCTCCGAGCGCACTCTTCCAACAAGGAGATTCGGATTATAATTCGGACTTGAAACAAGAGCAAGCACCTCGCCTGTCTTTGGCTCAAGAGCCACAATGCTTCCAGATTTATTTTGCATCAGGTGTTCTCCATACTCCTGAAGATCCATGTCGACTGTCGATATAATATCCTCTCCCTGAATTGCCACTGTATCCATCCTTCCCTCTGCGTATGAACCTTTTATCCTGCTGTAAACATCCACCAGGTATATCTTAACACCTCTCTGACCTCTCAGGTACTTTTCGTAGGCTTCCTCGATCCCAAGCTTTCCTATGTAGTCTCCCGATTTGTAATAGGGCTCCTTTTTAACAAGCGATTCGTCAACCTCGCTTACATATCCCAGAATATGACCCGCTATCGGCTTTGAGTATTTCCGTAAAGTCCTTGGCTGCACATAAAAACCTGGAAATAAGAACATTTTCTCCTGAAATCTTGCATATGATTCAGCCGAAATCTGCTTTAGAAAAACGGAAGGGGCCCGCCTGGAATAGTTTAAAGCGGTTCGCATCCTCTCCCTGAATGAACTGGTTGTTATTTCCAGCAGGTTGCAGAATACTGCTGTATCAATTTTTGTGACCTGGGCTGGAACAACCATAAGGTCATATGCCGCCTGATTATATACCATAAGGTTTTTATTCCTGTCATAAATCAAACCCCTGGCAGGGTATTGGGTTACGTACCTCAATACATTATTATCTGCCGACAGCCTGTAGGTATCCTTAACAACCTGAATTACAAATAACCTGGACAGCAGAATAAGCGATGCCAGCACAATAAGTGCCACAATAATATACTTCCTGCTGATAAATGCATCTTTCATAACGGAATTTTCACTTCCCTTTCCTGTAGTACTCAATAAGAAGGATAAAACCTATCGTAAAGAGTGAACTCACAAGGATCCTGAATATTGTCCGGAAGAAGCCGGCGAATCTGAAAACCTCAAGAAAAAAAAGAGCAGTATGATGAATCAGAACAATAGCTGCGGCATAAATAAGAAACCATCTGAAACCATAAGCTGCCATTGAGAGATCTGATCCGGATTCATATCCGTCGCGGGGAGCAATAAGCCTTAAAACAAGCGGACGTGAAAAACCTGCCAGAAGAGTTGCCGAAGCATGCATTCCGGGTGATCCGGAGAATAAATCAATTGTCAGTCCTGTCAGAAATGAAATTATAAGTACGAGCCACGCCGGAGTCACAGAAGGGAGAATCAGAATGATCATAATATACACATAGGGATTTACAAAGCCGCTGAACTGAATATTATTCAGCACCAGGATCTGAATCAGCATCAGAAGGACAATAATAAATCCGTACCTTATAATAGAATTGATCATTGAAGTTGATTTTCAAGTTGAAGCTGCTCTGTTCTTTTAAGATTACCGATTACATTGACATATTGAAGTTTCCTGAAATCGGTAAAAAGCTCAATGGTTATTTTGTAAAAATCACTGCCGCTGTTTTTAAAATCACTTACTGTCCCAATTCCTGCGCCTTCGGGAAATATTGCTGAATATCCGGTCGTTTCGATTGTGTCTCCCTTGTTAACATTTATATGCTGAGGAATTTCATTAAGGACAGCATGCCTGTAGTTCCGGCCATCCCAGCTCAGAGATCCGAAATAACCGTTTGACTTGATCCTTGCACTTAATCTGAAATCAAGATTAAGGAGCGAAATGGCAACTGAAAAGTTCCCGGAACAGCCTACAATTACACCAACGACATCCTTGCCGTTGGTGACAGCCATATCAACCTTTATTCCCTGGAGCGTTCCCTTGTCGATTGTGAAATAGTTCTTCTGCCTGTTTACTGAGTTATTAATTACCCGGGCAGTTGTGTATTGAAATTGTTGTCTGAAGAGAGAGTCCTCAACCGGGACAAATTTAAGATCTTCCCTGGCAGTAATCCGTTCGATGTGGTTTCTCAGGGAACTGTTTTCTGCAGCAAGGTTTGAATTTACCTCACGCAGGCTCAGGTAGCTTCTGGCATTGTTAATTCTTTCCTCAAGCCCCCTCGTAACTCCCTGCACCCCTTTAACAACAATGGAGTTATGATAACTGTTGCCGTTTGTGAGCCAATACAATGCTATTCCTTCCAGGAAAAGAAATACAATAATATTAATGTATTTCAACAGAAAGTTTAGCAGATTTCTCATTCACCACCTCGGTTATCTCATCAGGAAAGGAAACCTATCAACATTCTTCAGTGCCACTCCGGTGCCTCTTGCAACTGCATGAAGCGGATCCTCAACAACATTGAAATTCATGTTTATCTTATCAGACAGTCTCTTATCAAGGCCTCTGAGCAATGCACCTCCACCAGCCAGGTATATTCCCTTGTTAACAATATCGGCATATAGTTCAGGAGGCGTTTGCTCCAGAACATTTAGCAGGGCTGCTTCTACTTTCGTAAGTGATTTGTCGAGGCAATAAGCAATTTCCTGATAAGAGATCGGTATTTCAATCGGAAGGGAAGTCATAATATTCGGGCCCCTGACTATATAATCCGGTGGAGGATTATCTATATCGGGTAAAGCTGCCCCTACGGCTATCTTTATATCCTCAGCTGTCCTCTCACCTATTTTTATATTGTGCTGATGCCTCATATACGATTGAATATCAGCAGTAAATCCATCGCCTGCAATCCTTATTGATTTATTGCATACAATTCCTCCCAGGGCAATAACGGCGATTTCTGTTGTGCCGCCGCCTACGTCGATGATCATGCAGCCCTCAGGAGCCTCAACATCCAGTCCGATCCCTATTGCAGCAGCCATAGGTTCATAAATCAGGTATACATCTCGTCCTCCGGCATGCTCTGATGAGTCACGCACAGCACGCAACTCCACCTCAGTGCTTCCCGAAGGGATACATACTACCATCTTCAGTGAAGGGGCAAAAAACTTCGGACCAGTGTTGATCAGCTTGATCATACCCCTGATCATCAGCTCTGCAGCATTAAAGTCGGCAATCACGCCGTCGCGCAATGGTCTGACGGTTTTAATATTTTCATGAGTCTTTCCATGCATCTTCCTTGCGGCTTCTCCGATTGCGATAAGCTTCCCGGTATTCTTATCAATTGCAACTATTGATGGTTCATCAACAACAATCTTATCATTATGTATGATAACGGTGTTCGCCGTTCCCAGGTCGATTGCAATCTCCTGTGTCAAGAATGAAAATAATCCCATTGAACTATATGATTAATAGTGTTTAGTGTTTAAAATGTCTTTTACCAGTAAATACCATTGCGACTCCGTTTGCAGTACAGTAATCGATCGAATCCTGATCCCTTACCGACCCGCCCGGCTGGACTACCGCAGTAACGCCTGCCTTGTGCGCTATCTCAACACAGTCGGCAAACGGGAAGAAAGCATCAGAAGCCATTACCGAACCATTAAGATCAAAACCGAACGTGCGCGCTTTTTCAATAGCCTGTTTTAATGCATCTACCCTTGAAGTCTGACCGATTCCGCTAGCACAAAGTTGCTTATTTTTTGCAAGTACTATTGCATTCGATTTACTATGTTTTACAATTTTATTTGCAAAAACAAGATCCCCGATCTCTTCTGCAGCCGGAACCTTAATTGTTACAGACTTCATATCAGACGCCAATTCTGTACTGAGATCCCTATCCTGCCAAAGGACACCATCAAGCAGTGACCTGAAATAATAAGGATTATCCGTTTTTTCCTTCCTGCGGAGAATTATACGGTTCTTCTTCTGTTTGAGTATATCAAGTGCTTTCCCGGAATAGTCAGGTGCGACTATAATTTCAAAAAAGATCTTATCAATTTCAGCAGCTTCTTCTTCCCCGACCGGCACATTTGAAGCTATTACGCCACCGTAAGCAGAAACAGGGTCGCAGGCAAGGGCATCTTTCCATGCATCAGCCGGATTTGGACGTGAAGCTGCCCCGCAGGCATTATTATGTTTTACTATTAGATAGGTCGTTTCATTGAACTCATCAATAAGGCCAAATGCAGCATCAATATCCAGGAAGTTATTATATGATATTTCCTTACCGTGCAGCTTGTCAAACAATTTGTCCTGATCACCAAAGAAAACACCCCTCTGATGAGGATTTTCACCGTAACGAAGAGGATATGAAGTATTTATACTTTCTCTGAAAACTTCAATTCCTGCACTCCTGTTGAAATATTTGAAGATGGAAGTATCGTAATTTGAAGAAGTTTTAAAAGCTTCTGCTGCATAAAATTTTCTGTCATCAAGCGAAGTCATTCCCTTTTTTTCTTTCAGCAGGGTTAGCAACCGGTTATACTGCTCTCTTCCCGAAACCACAAGAACATCATTGAAATTTTTAGCAGCAGCCCTGATAAGGGAGATTCCGCCAATGTCTATTTTTTCAATTATCTCCGCCTCATCATCAACCGATCGGACCGTTTTTTCAAAAGGATAAAGATCAACAATAACAAGGTCGATCTCAGGTATTTTGTATTTCAGAATCTGCTCAATATCTTCCGGATTATCCCTCCTTGCAAGAATTCCTCCGAAAACCGATGGATGGAGAGTTTTGACCCTTCCGCCAAGTATCGACGGGTAAGTTGTCAGAGATTCAACGGTTTCAGCTGCGATGCCAAGATCCTTAATAAAACCAAACGTGCCTCCTGTAGAATAAATTTTTACCTTCAGTTCATCAAGGGTTCGGACAATTTCTTCAAGTCCATCCTTATAATAAACTGAGATTAGCGCACTCTTTATCCTCTTTACACTCATAATCTGATTTTTATAACAGCCCTACCCTGCAGATCCCGGCGGTTAAAAATAGATATTTTTTTATTATCCTCAATACAAAATAATTATGAATATTGATGACAGTAAC